>CAYVDZ010000006.1:0-12484 GCA_964450575.1 uncultured Opitutus sp. | reverse complement strand
TGAGGGGCGATTTACGCAGCGGAGCTTTCAACTGGAGGCTCTTGCTTTTTGCAGAATGACGCATGCTCAAATGTCGAGGCGACGCATCAGGTCGCCGAAGTTTTCGCCCGCGGTGCGTGCCTCCTCCTGCTGCCAACGGGCTGGATTATAGATATTGAATTTCGTGAGAGAACCCACAAGGACGGCATCTTTTTCGATGCCAGCGTGGCGGAGGAGTTCCGCCGTGAGGCCGCTTCGGCCCGCCTTGTCGAAAGAGAAACTCTGCGTCTGGGAGAAGAAGCGGGCGGCAAACGCCTGAGCTTCGGCGTCGCTCAGTTTCAGCGCGGAAAACTTGTCGTGCAGCTTGTCCACCTCGGCGGGCGGCAAAACCGCGATGTAACCGTCCGGATGCGGCGTCGCCAGAAACGTGTCCTGTTCCGCATGGGCATGACGCCACGCCGACGGGATCGTAAGCCGACCCTTGTCGTCCAGCGTGTGCCTGAAGAGGCCCGTGTAGACGGATTTGACTGACTGCACCATGTGGGAACGGAGCAACCTGCTCCAAAGTGCCCCATTTCAACCCACTTTACCCCCATCACGTCAATAGCAGAGGCGCCTTACAGTGTAAAACTTACTCACATTTGAGCATTCACGGAATAGTTGTCGCATTTGAAAATCAGCGCGAAGAAGGCTCAAGACCCAGTTTTAAAGCATAGGGCAATGACTTACAAAATCAGCGCGATCCGACCCCGCAGAGTGATCTTGTCGCATTTAAAATAGTTGTCGCATTTCAAATGTCCGAGAGGTGTCCTACCCTCGACATTCGCAATCTGCTGATTCCGATGGGAAAGGGAAATCACGCGACATTTCGACCCCGAGAAATGCGACAAATATTACGTGAAGACGGGGGGTGGGACGGCGGTCACCTTTTTCGGTGAACACACTGCGCGGAGGGGCGGATTGCTTGGCGGCGCTCCCCTCTCCGCGCTTTGCGGGATACTGCGTATGAGCAAGGCCGCGCAAAAATTACATAAGATCGTCGTGGAGGAATCTCCCCATGCACTTTCGCGCACTGTGCGGGAATTCCTTTCCGACGGTGCCCCATCGGTTGAAGATCAATCCGACGGTGCGCTCCCCGCGAAGCCGAAGAAAAAGCGTGCCCCGCAATCACCGTTGGACCTGATGCCGTTGCATCAAAAGCAGGCGCTCACCGCCTGGCTGACAACGGGCGGCCCGGCAGGGCAAGGGATCACCTATAAAGAGGCGCAGACTCGTCTCAAGACCGAGTTCGGAATTCACGCCGAGGTGTCTGCCCTATGCGGATACTTCCAGCGCACTCAGCGCAGCGCGACTCCGATGGTTGAGGTATCGGTCAGTCCAGACCGGCACACCCTCACCATCAGGATCAATATTCAAAGACTTTCCACCGTATAGAAGCTTCAACTTCCAACCTCAATCAAATGACCAAAGCCGCAAACCTACGTACTCATAAAACGATTTCCAAAGCCCACTTGGGGCGTATCCAGATTTCCCAATCCCGTCGCATGTTGACGGTCGAGACACTGAACGGCGCTATGCACAAAGAGCTTACGAGCGTAGAGATAGCAGTAGGGATTTTGGACGGAAGTCAGATCCTCGCACCCGAGGAACAGGAATATAGCGCGCACATTCTTAAGCGCCTCGAAGCGATCCGTGAGGCTCGCCGCCATCTATTTAAGGCGTCAGAGATCAGTGATAAAATTTTCGCTATCGGCGCTCGTGCACGGACGATGCAGGATGAGGTGGCGGCGCTTCGTGAAGCCGCGTTTTGGACGTCCGACGTCTCCGGCATGATGGCGATCGAAGAGAGCATAAAGGAACAGGTTTCAATCTATGAAGGAGTCCGCGACCTCCTGCGTCTGGTGATGGCAAAAGACTTGAGCATATCGCGACAAGAGCCCGCGAACGTTCCAGCGCTTCCCTCCAACCGCTACATGCGAATGGTTCTCCCGGAGGCGTTCCTGTGAAATCGACGCGGAACGTGGTTCAACCGAAGTCAGGGGCTGGGGCGGCATTCCCGTTCCCCAGCTTGGACTTTTCTGGCCGGGTTACGCTCACCGTGTTGGAGGTGGCTGCAAAGCTCGGTTGGACGGCGAAACACGTCGCGGACCTGATCGTCGAAGGTCAGCTCGGGGCTCTCGATGGGAAAGGCAAAAGCGCATATCGTAGCTCGTACCGCATCCCGATCGAAGATTATCGCGAGTTCATCGTTTCCAGGATGACCGGCCCCCGGCCGTACGAGCTGTTCACTTCTCTCTCTCGGGCACGGCTCAGCGAAATCGCCCGTGAGCTAAACGATTTCCTCAAGACAACAGAGACCGCCCATGAATAGTAACGACGCCACGGATACACCGAACTCAAGCGGGAACGCATCGGGAAAAATCGCTGTGAGCACTTTGGGCGATGTTATCCGCAAGATGGCGGAAATAGAGTCCGCCTTGATAACTGCGCATGAACTATGCGCGGGTTGCCCCGAGTTGCTCGCATTGAAGAGCCTCAAAACTGAATCTGAGATAGTTGGATTCTATCTGGATCTCAGCGAGGCTGGCGAACTCTGGCAGCTTCTTTCCACCTTTGAGAAGGTCATCTCCGCCATGAACTCGGTGACCGGTGCGCTCCAGCTCACCGAGATCGCACAGGCGCGGCGGCGACTGAAGCCAGAAATGGCGAAGCGAACTGCTACAATCGCGGCCGAAAATCAGAACAATTAACTATATGCAAGCGGCCAAACTGGACATACTCATCGAGATTCAGGCGAAGCTGGATGGCCTCCTGAAGGTCAACCAGGGGTTGCGCGATGCGAAGCAAGAAGCCAGTACCTTGGGCGGCCTACTTCGCCAAGGTCTGAGCGCTGCAAAACGTGAAGGGCGGACACGCTCTGCCAGGTGAATTCTTTTACTCGTTCGAGGAGTGGGTCGCTGAGCTGGAAAAGATCTGCAACGCCTACAATGAGTCCGTGCAGAACGGAAAGATGCTCGATGGGTTATCTGCGTCGCAGGCTTTTGTTCAGCTTCGGAAATCCCCGCCGATCCAGCTACCACCTCAGCTTCGGTATCTGCTCGCCCGCCATCGTCGCGAACTGACCGTCAAAACAAATGGCGTCGAGATCCAGATCGGGCGCCGGAAGTTCATCTATAAAGATGAGCAGACCTCTGCAAAAGTTCATGAACGCGTGCTCGCCTGGTTTAGCCCGGAAGAACCGGACTCGATCTGCATTACAGACTTGAACCAGAAAAACCCGTTTACCGTTCGTCGTGCCTCCGTGGTTGACGCATTCGACGCCGATCCGGACGCGGTCGAGCGCGCGATGCGCGAGAATCACGCCCAGACGAAACACCCACGCACGCTCTGGGGTAATCTTTGCCGAAATCAGCCAGAAGAATTTCGACGCGCCCGCCGTGAAATCGTCCTGGCTTCGCCTTCTGCGGTCGCCCTCGGGGAAGCCATGACCGCGCAGAAATCCCTCTCAAATGACGCAGCCAACGAGCACGACCGTTTGCGCACAAAGGGCGATCGAATCGCCCGAAAGATGGGACTTCCGACTGCCGGCCGGCGGGTCGATGCCGATGGGTGGAGCTTCCGCGGAAGCCATCAAGGGCGGACATCGAGTGCCTCTGCAAATTCTGCCTCCCCGGCGAGTCGAACCAGATCCACGAGCTGCTCATTAACTTTGGTCTTGAGAGTGAGTACCCGTTCGCCGCCGTAAAGCAGGCCATCACCGAGGCGAGAGAACTGGTCGTGAACGGACGGGCCCCGGCTCTGACTGAGCAGCTCGTGAAGACCGCCATCGGCTTCGCCCTGTTCACCAGCAGCCAGCTTTCCGCAACGTTGCCGCGGGCGTCAGCGAGCGCGAGCCGGTCAAGGCGTCACCGGGTCGTGAGTGCGGCCGGCATGGTCCCAGCAGAGCCCCAGCAAGTGCCCAGCAATGCCATTGCACCGCGGGTGCAGGAAGCATGCATGCCCGATTCGTCGGATGATTTTTCCGTGTCAACCCAGTCCAGCCGAGCCCAGCACGCTCTGACTTACTGACGTTGTCGCGACCCGCTGCACCGACCGCTATGCGGACCGGTGCTTTGCCGTTCCCGGAAGCTTTGGACATTGGACATCGAGCAATGCGACAACTATTTCGCGAACATACACATTTTTGACTCTTTGCCTAAACGGAGCAGGCGATCTACACGTTCAATGGGCTGAGCGCCCCATCGTTTCGCGGCGTCCGATCGGCGAGCTGATCAGCCGCCGCCATCGTGGAGCATCACGATGCAGCGGATTCAGCGCGAGCTCTCACAGGGATCCTTAGGGGCGCGCAGCGGGGAGGCTTCAACGGCGGCGCGGCGACGGACACTAAGCCGAGCCGGCGGACTTCTCGCCGGAGACCCCGGTGATGATGCGCGCCCCCCGTTTATACGTGAAGTACGAGTAGATCCAGTGCATCAAAACCGAGAACTTACTCCGAAATCCGACGAGAAACAGGAGGTGGACCACCAGCCATGCGAGCCAGGCGGGAAATCCGCTGAGTTTCCGACCGGAGATTTCCGCGACGGCCGATGATCGGCCGATGGTCGCCATGGATCCTTTGTCGTTATACACAAACGGCCGGCGCGCGGCCGCCTGCCGACTCCCCTTTTCCTCCCGCAACTCCCGCTCGATGGTTGACGCCACGTGCCCGCCCATTTGGAGCGCGCCTTGGGCCACGCCGGGAACCAGCACGCCCTTGGCATCGACCAGCGAAACGATGTCACCGATCGCGAACACGTCCGGATGTCCCGGCACACTTAGATCGGGCAGCACCGGAATACGACCGCCGCGGTCGAGTTCAATTCCGAGCGATTGGGTCAATGGCGCGGCGCTCACGCCCGCCGCCCAGATGATGTTGTCGGCGCGAATCGTCTCCCCTGCCACGACGATCTCGCCTTCGCGAATGGCCTCCACGCGCACGCCCAATCTTACCTCCACGCCCAGCTCGATCAGCTGTTCCAAGGCTCGCTCGGAAAGCTCCGGATGAAAGGTTTTCAAGACGCGTTCGTTGCCCTCGATCAACAGCACGCGAACCTTGGCCGGATCGATGTGATCGAAATCCTTGTGCAGCACGGTTCGAGTGAGTTCCGCGAGAGCTCCCGCCAGCTCCACGCCAGTCGGGCCGCCCCCCACGATCACGATGGTCATCGCGGTGTCTCGTTTCGCTGAATCCGTTTCCACTTCCGCGCGCTCGAGGGAGCAGAGAATCATGCGCCGAATCCGCAGGGCGTCGTCGAGTGATTTCAATCCCGGCGCGAATTCCTCCCATTCCGGATGGCCGAAATAACTCGTCCGCCCGCCGGCCGCAATCACGAGGTAATCGTAACTGAGGTCACCGCGCGCCGAATGCACCCGGCGGTTCGCGAGATCAAAGCCCGTCACTTCACCCATGATCACGTGCAAATTCGGCCGGGGCCCGAAGACCGCGCGTACCGGCTGCGCGATATCGATGGCCGACAATCCCGCGGTCGCCACCTGATACAGCAGTGGCTGGAAGAGATGGTGATTCTGCCGGTCAATGACAGTGATTCGCGCCAGGTGCGGCGGAAAGCGCTGCGCGAACGTCAGCCCTCCGAATCCGGCGCCTACCACGACAATATGCGGCAGGGTCGGATCAACGGTACCAGGCATAAAGCAGCGGAGCGGTTTCGTTTGGAGGCATTCGCCCTCAGACCCGCGGCACATTTTTCTGTTCTTCCGTCACGATTGAAATCTAGTGGGACCACCATGCGCTCACCCATTAACATCCAGCTCATCGGTCGCGAAGTCGCGATCGTGTGGGACGACGGCGTCGAAACATATCACGAGTTCGAAGCCCTCCGCGCGGCTTCCCCGAGCGCGGCCAACATCGGCGAGCGCGATATCATGGGTAACCAATACGGCGGCGACGGTCCGAAGAAATTTCCCGGCGTTGACGTGATCAGTTGGGAACGCGTCGGCAACTATGCCGTGCGTTTCGATTTCAGTGACGGCCACCGCACCGGTCTCTACAGTTTCGACCTCCTGCGCACGCTGGGCGGGCAGCAGCCGTAGCGTGGTATCACATGAGGGTCAGATCCATTTCGGCTGGGCCCCTCGGAAAAGCGGCGCCGCTCACCTTTGATTTGCCTCGCCGCCGCTGACGCGCAATGAAGTTCACTGCTATGTCCTCGTTCATCTTCCCTGCCCGCACGACGACAGCCGACATCGAACTCGGCACGACGTTGCAACCAAAGTTCGGCCCTGACGGGCTGATTCCCTGCATCACGTGCGATCATCAGACGAATGAGGTTTTGATGTTCGCGTTCATGAATGAGGAAGCGTTTGCGCATACCTTGAAGTCGGGCAAGGCCACCTACTGGAGCCGTTCCCGCAACAAGCTTTGGATCAAAGGCGAGGAGTCCGGCAACGCGCAGCTCGTGAAGGAGCTCCTGGTCGATTGCGATCAGGACGTCATTTTGCTCAAGGTGGAGAACGTCGGAGGAGCGTCCTGCCACAATGGTTATCGTTCGTGCTTTTATCGGAAGCTGGCCACGGGCGCGAACCCGGACGACCCGGCGTCAATGAAACTTCAATTCGCCGCGCAACGCGTCTTCGATCCCGCGACGGTTTATAAAAAGAAGGCCTGAGGATTCATCCTTAAAAACGCAGTTGAATCCACAGATTTCACAGATAGATAGCGATTACCAAGGCATTCTGCATTTCGGGCACTTCACCTTGCGGGTGAATTGCGGCGAGGTGCCTCTTCATTAGTCATCCTCTGTATCCGTGCTCATCTGCGTAATCTGTGGCTAAAATAAACGGCGGAATTTAGGTTCATAGGTACTCAAGGAACCCTCGGAAGGCGGAGCAGCTGAAGGGACCGCATCACAGCGGGTAGAGCGTTCACGCCAGAGGGTGAAATATTCAGACTACGTCGCGCCCGTGCCGCCGTCGAGCGCCTGCCGGAGGGCCGCAAACAGTTCGTCGACCGAGAACGGTTTGGCCAGCCGCACTACATTGCTCAATTCCGGCCCACCCATGCGTCCATAGCGATCGTGATCGCCGCTCATCAGGATCACCGGCAGATCAGGGCGACTAACCCGCATCTCTTTAATGAGCTCAAAGCCGGTGCGCCCGGGCATTGAGAGATCGATGAGCGCCAGGGCAAAACCAGCCGGTGCCGCGGCGAATTGTCGCGAGGCTTTATCGCCGTTGTCGCTGGACTCGAGCACAAATCCCGCCCGCCGCAACACGACTTCGACGAGCATTCGCACCTGCGGCTCGTCATCTGCAATCAACACGCATCTCCCGCCTCCGACCACGTCCATGGTCACGGGCGCGGTTGCCACCACCGCCTTCATGGCTCCGGTCCCCAGCGGCAGATAAATCTCGAAACGACTCCCCTGGCCGGGAGCACTCCGTACCCGCACGTAGCCCCCATGATCATGCACAATCCCGTGCACGATGGAGAGCCCGAGTCCGGTTCCCTCCCCTTGGGTCTTGGTCGTATAAAACGGATCGAAGATCCGTGCCTTCGTCGCCTCATCCATGCCGCATCCGGTGTCGGAGACCGCCAGGCAGGCGAAGGTACCGACCGCACCCGGCTCCGGGTGGATCGGGTTTTCATCGCGAAGGGACAACCCGAGCGTGATTTGCCCGTGATTCGTGCCGATGGCATGGGCCGCGTTGACGCAAACGTTCATCAGCACCTGTTGAATCTGTCCGGCATCCGCCAACACGGGACCGACCGCCGTCGTAAGGTCGGAGTAGATATCGATGGACGCCGGCAGCGAAGCCGACAGCAACGGAATCGTCTCGGCGACCAATTGCCCCAGATGCACCGGTTGCCGCGCGGTGGTAGGTGCTTGCCGGGCGAAGAGCAGGAGTCGCTTGATTAACTCGCGAGCCCGCATCCCACCCTCGCGTGCATTCCGCAGATAATCCGCGGTCACGTCCTGCGCGGGCATCGCGCGGAGGGAAAGATCGATGAACCCAAGCACGCCTGTGAGCAGATTATTGAAGTCGTGGGCAATACCACCAGCCAGGGTCCCGAGTGTTTCCAGCTTCTGGGATTGCATCAGCTGACTCTCGAGCTGGCGCTGCTTCACCTTCGCTTCTTTTTGCTCGGTGATGTCACGGTTCATCCCGACGACGCGCGACGGAGCACCGGCAGCGTCGCGCAAGAGATGCCCATTCGCTTCAATCGTTCTTAGCGCGCCATCACTTTGGCGGGTGATCTGGAATTCGAGATGTTCCACTGGAATCCCTTTGAGAATGCCCTGAAACTCGCGATCCATCTGCGGCCGATCCGAGGAGAGCACGTAAGACCTAAAGTCCTCG
Organism: uncultured Opitutus sp.; assembly: GCA_964450575.1. Lineage (GTDB taxonomy): Bacteria > Verrucomicrobiota > Verrucomicrobiia > Opitutales > Opitutaceae > ER46. The sequence goes on along the minus strand of CAYVDZ010000006.1, from coordinate 4,147 downwards.
TGGGATCCCCTCCACTGCTCCTGCGGGACGCCGTAAATGCTGTGAAGCGTCTCGTCCCAGTGAAGGTAATGAGTCTTTAGGTCGAGCTCCCAAATTCCGAAACGTGAGGCTCGCAACGTCATCTGCAAACGCTCGTTGAGGTCACGCAGGACGTCCTGCTGAACCTGATACTCTGTAATATCCTCGTTGATACCGGAGACCCATTCCGCCCGGCCCGCGGCATCCGGCTGCACCGTCCCGACGGAGCGAACGTGCCGGGTCTCCCCTTCCGAAGTGACGATGCGAAACGCGATTTCGAAGCTCCGTTTGCCCTGGCGGAACGCAAGCCGCGCCTCTTCCAGGAGGAGCCGGTCACCGGGATGTACCAGGTGCATAAACGCAGACTCCGTCACCGGCATGTTGGAACGTGTACAACCAAAGATCTCCAGCGTCCGGTCATCCCAATCATATACCTCGGTCTGTAGATTGTAGCGCCAGATCCCCATCCGGGAGGCATTGAGCGTGAGCTGGAGTTGCCCGGCCGCGGCCTGTGCGCGGGCTTCAGCCATGTACTGATCGTGTTCGTCCTGGGTGGTGCCGTCCATGACGAGCGGCTTACCGTCCGCCGAGCGTTCGCGCACCTTTCCCATGTGCCGTACCCAGCGCCACGAACCATCGGCGGCAACGACGCGGTGACTGCTCACCCAGGAATCAGTGGAACCGGCGAGAGCATCCGCCAGCGTCTTCGCCACCATCGGGCGGTCCTCCGGATGGGTTTTCTCCAGCCACCGCTGACCGTTGATGGCAGCCAGTTCGTGCGGTAAATACCCGAGGATACAGGGCTGACCAAACGAGTTGATTTTGAAATCGTCGCCGACAATGCCCCACTCCCACCAAACGATGCGAGAGGCCCTCACGGCGGCTTGGAGATGTTCGTTGGCAGCCCGACTCTCCTCCTCCGCCTGACGCTGCGCGGTCACGTCGGTAAAGCTCGCCACCACGTGTGAAATGCAACCCGCCGGGTCTCGAATCGGCTCAGCATTGATCGCCAACCACACTAACGATCCATCGGAGCGGTGCACGCCCATGATGAATCCGCGCACGGGTTGATTCGTGCGGATCACCCGAATCGACGGATGGTCGGTCCCACTCAAAGGTCGGTTCAACGCATCAACCGTATGCCACTGGGGGTCCATGGACCTTGCACCCAGCAACTGACTACGAGTGAGCCCGAGAATTCGCTCTGATGCGGGATTGCAGTCGATGATCACGTCATCACTTGCCCGTTGCAGAACCAGGCCTTCCGCCACCGATGCGAAGATGGTCGTATACCGCTGAAAGACCGCGAGCCGCTCTTCTTCGGCAATTCGCCGCTCCGTAATATCATCCAACAGCCCAGTCATCACCGCGCCGGTGCCGTCGTCCGCCTGCTCCACCACCGCGTGCATCTGGATGTGCCGAATCTCACCCGAAGGCAGGCGAATCCGAATCTCATTCAAGGTAGCGTCACGGCAATCATCCGCCTCGTCATATCCACGCCGCCAGGTGTCCAAGTCCCCGGGTAAAACCAGCGCCTCCACTTCGGCGCGCGTCGGTGCGACGGCACCCAGGGGGAGCCCAAAGATCTCAACGGCGCGCTCATCCCACCCGACCTGATCCGTGGCGAGATTACGTTGAAAGGTCCCAAATCGACCCGCTCGCAGCGCCAGATCAAGACGCCGCGCCGCTTCACGGCTCCGATAACGCCGCTCAGTCGCCTCCAACCCGGACTCGGCTTCTTTCCGTGCCGTTATATCCGTCACAAATCCCTCGATTGAAAGCAGAGTCCCATCCGGCGCATACAACCCAAACACACGCTCCCAAACCCAGCACGTGACCCCGGCTTTACTGATAATCCGGTAGTCATGGTCGCACTGGACCCGGTCGGCCAATCCGCGCTGACACGCCTGCCAGCGCGCGTCGCGATCGTCGGGGTGGATCAGATTGCCGAAAGCCACGACGCGGTTGTGTTCCAACTCTCCCTTCGCATAACCCGTCAACGCCAGGCAACCGTCGCTGACAAACGTCATCGTCCAGTTCTCATCGTTGACGCAGCGGTAGACCATACCTGGCAGATTCGCGACCAGCCCATCGAGGAACCGCCGCTGCTCGCGATCCGCCGCCGAACCCAACGATTCGCGACCTTCGGAATTGGACAATCCGGGAGAGGAAGACATTGGGGTTGGAACCTGGGAACCTCTTATCGACGGCGAGCGAGAGCCGCGGAAGCCAAAGCCGTGCCCGCTACGCGGGCCTTGATCTTGGCAAACGCCAACTCGCGCGTGCTCGACACATCGTCACAGAACGGAGAAAATCCACAATCGTCGGTCGTGCCCAACTGATCGAGCGGGATGTAATCGGCCGCTTCCCGGACGCGGTCACAGACCTCTTCGGCGGTTTCGAAGCGCGGATCCAACACGTCCCCCCCCACATGCACCCGTTGGCCGGGTTCGAGAGTCTGCTCAAAACCCATGATCGTGTCGCGTACGGCCGCATCGGTCAAAATCGATAGTTCAGCTTCGGTGATTCGGCCGGTATCTCGGGCGCGGATACCTTCGATCAACTCAAGCGGTCGGGGAATGGAGCCAATCGGCTCGGTGGGGATCATGTTAAAAAATCGGGTTCAACTAAAAAAAACTAAAGATCAGACGCGTTTTACCAAGTATAGGAAAAACCCCCAGGTCAACGGTTGATCGTCGGAATCGACGCGGGGCCTAACGTCGGAAGATGGGACTGTTCATCGGCCACTCCATGGCGAGGAATCGGAAAAACGAACCCGGGGAATTCTTGGCCCATGAGAATCATCTCCACCTGCGTGCCTCATCCACTGGCCGTGAGATGTGAGGTTAATGTGAGTGCTTGAGGCCAGCAACCACCTAAATCGCCGCCCGGGAGTGTCGATAACACCCCACGCCAACCCGGACTCATCCCGAGTTCAGTTGGTGCCCGAGCTATCCGCATGAAAGCCATGATCATTGATGACTCCCGCACCATGCGGCGATTGCTCGCGTCCTATATTGAAAACTATTCGATCGACGTGGTTGAGGCTGAGGACGGTCTAAACGCACTCGAGAAGTTACAGGAGATCGACGTGCCCGAACTCGCTTTGGTCGACTGGGATATGCCCCGCATGTGCGGTCTGGATTTTATCAAGGCGGTCCGCGCGGATCCCGACTACGCCGGGATGAAGATCCTCATGATCAGCTCCCACAACACAATTGAGGATGTTGGCGAAGCCCTCGCCGCCGGCGCAACGGATTTTCTGATGAAGCCGATGACCGAGGAAATGTTACACGACAAGCTCCAGATGATCGGCATAGCGCCGTGAACCCAAAGCCCACGGATCCATGCCACGCATTCGAGTTTTAATTGTTGATGATGCCGTTGTCATCCGCCGGATGATCACGGAGGCACTGGGCTCTGATCCGGAAATCGAAGTCGTGGGTGCCGCGGCCAACGGCAAAATCGCGCTACAGAAAATCCCCCAGGTGAATCCCGACATCATCACGATGGATGTCGAGATGCCGGAAATGGACGGGCTCCAAACCGTTCGGGAACTACGCAAAACCTATCCGAAGCTGCCAGTAATCATGTTCAGCACGCTGACCATGCGAGGCGCCGAAAGTACGCTCGACGCGCTCGCGGCCGGAGCCACCGATTACGTCACCAAACCCGCGAATGTCGGCAACATCGTCGAAGGAATTGCCCGACTGAAGTCGGAGCTGATGCCCAAGATCAAGTTGCATTGCCGGCACATCCTGCCGCCGGCCGGCACCACCCTACTGCTCCCGCCCGCCGCCGCCGCCAAAGGGGTTCCGCTTGCCGCCCACCCGCCATTCACCAGCTCCCAGCCAAAAATTCTCGCCATCGGCTGCTCGACGGGCGGACCCAACGCCCTCGCCGCCTTCTTCGCTGATATCACGAGTCCGCTCCCGGTACCCACCGTCATCGTGCAGCACATGCCCCCCCTGTTTACCAGGATGCTGGCTGAGCGTCTGGGAAAAAACTCGCCTAATAACTTTTTTGAGGGCTCCGAAAATCAACTCGTGGAGCCCGGTTGCGTATATATAGCCCCAGGTGGTCTGCATATGGAAGTCCGAAGCGCGGGCGTACATGTCCGTCTACATTT
>CAYVDZ010000005.1:11746-23094 GCA_964450575.1 uncultured Opitutus sp. | reverse complement strand
GCCAAGTGTGGCGAAAATGGGGTGGAGTGCGGCGGCCCAACGGGTGTAGCCGGCTTCGTGCAGATGCAGGAGATCGCGAAACCACGTCGGATCAGCGTCGCCGGTGGCGTTGGCGAACAACGTCCATGTATCCACCACGGTGATCTGCGGATCGCCTTTTGCCGCGGCTTCGAAGAGGGCATTCACCTGACGAATCGTATCGGCGGGGCGCTTTTTCTCCGTCGCGCTCGGAAAAATCCGACAGAGCACAATCGGTGTGATGGGATACCGGGCTTTGATCGCCCGCAGGATTTTTTCAAAGTTGCGTCCGATGGCCGCGGGCTCGATGCCGACCTCGATGTCATTGGTGCCGAGCAGCAGCACGATCGCGGAGGGAGTCAGGCTGAGTACGTCCTCCTCCAGGCGGATCAGCATGCCGCGTGTGGTGTCGCCTCCAATCCCGCGATTGGCGAGTTTCATACCGGCGAAGTGGCCTTTGAAACCAGGACCCCAGCCCTGGGTGATGGAGTCGCCGAGGAAGACGATCGCGTTCTGATCCTGCTTGATCTGCGTCGCCCAACGGCTGCGGGACGCGTGCCAGGTTTTTACATAGCCATCGTAGCGCCGCAGCGCGCCTTCGCCGGGCAGGCCGGATTCGTCGATGGGCAATGCTTTTTCGGCGAGCAGGGTGACTGCGGGCTGGGCCGACGCGGGTGCGACGACGAGCGCGAGGAGCAGGGTGGCGGAGAGGCGACGGAGGAATTTCATGACGGGGAAAAGCAGCAGATGGACGCCTGGACCAGGACGGAAGCAGCCGGAGGCCGAGGGGAAAAGGGAACGAAGGGAAAAGAAAGGAAGCCGGATCCGTGCGAACGTTGGCGAAACGTTTACAGCCGGGGCGAGGCAGAGTGGGTGGAGGCAGTGACGAGCGCAATGGGGATTGCGCCGCATCCGAGGGTGGAGGGGAGCACGTCGCACCGCTCTCCATGGGCCGGCGCAATCAGGCCAGGCGCGACGCGCGCTGAGCGCACTTTCCGCCGGGTGCGAAAACTGGTGGGTGCACGCGATGATGAAGACAGAACCATCGCGCTCGAGCGTTTCAGGAATGTCGCTGGTGTTGGAACTGCGGTTTCGTAATCCTTTCTCTGATGCAACGCCTCATTACCCTCGTCCTGTGGTCGCTCCTTGCTTCGTCAGCAATTGCCGCAGCGCCGCCCGCCAAGGTTCCGTTCGTAGTCGAGGGGCGCGAGGCGTTTATTATAGCGGCTCCGCAATCAGCCTCCGAAAGGCCATGGGTGTGGTATGCTCCGACCTTGGGGGCCAACCTCCCGGGTCCAGGGCATCAGTGGTATTTTGATCGGTTCCTTCAAGCCGGAATCAGCGTGGCCGGGATTGATCTCGGCGAAGTGCGGGGTTCTCCGGAAAGTACGGCAACGTTCGATGCGTTTCATGGCGAGATGGTGCGCCGCGGCTACTCCTCGAAGCCCGTGCTGCTCGGACAAAGCCGCGGCGGCTTGATGATGCTAAGCTTTGCGATGCGACATCCCGATAAGTTGGGCGCGTTTGCCGGCATCTATCCGGTCTGCAACCTGGCCAGCTGGCCTCTACAAAAATCGAAACCAGCCGTGCTCGCCGACTATAAGCTGTTGGAAGCGGAATTTATCACCAAACTAAGTGACTATAACCCGGTGGACAATCTTGCGCGCCTCGCTGCCGCTCGCGTTCCGATGTTTATAGTGCACGGCGACTCGGATTTCGTGGTGCCTTTGGATGAAAATGGCGGATTGCTCAAACAACGCTACGAATCCCTCGGCGGTCCGATCACGCTTAAGGTGATTCCGGATGAAGGCCACAAGGTCTCTCCCTCGTTTTTCGAATGCCAGGAGTTGGTCGATTTTGTCCTCAACCACTCCAAATAAGTAAGCGTCTCCCGGTTCGGAACGATTTAGGATTTATCGTCTCGGTCCTCCCGATCAAATTTCAGACATCTGATCCCCGGCGGGGAACCTTCGAACAGCGTGGAATTGTCCTGAGCCCCAACGGGGCGGCAGATAATAGCCCAAGGCGAAGCCCTGGGACGATCTCGGATCAGGGTGTCTGAATATAGCGCGGAACCCACTCCTAACTATCGATCCGGGCTGGGGCTTGATTCCACCCGTTGCCTTTATTGGGCGCTCAGCCGTTTCACATCCGCGGCACTCAGGGCACGAGGAAACACGGCGATCTCATCGAGACGACCTTCCCAGTTCGACGCGTTGTCGCTGCGTCCGCCGAAGAAATGCCGGTCAAAGCCGGGAGGGAAACCGGCGGGTATCCGCGTTTCGAATTCGAGTGCACCATTGAGGTAGGCGCGGACGTTTTCGCGGTCACGGACCAGTACTACATGCTGCCACTGCCAACGGGGGATCTCCGTCTTTCCCGCGACCACGGCCTTCGGATCTGCGCCGTGAAAAAAGATGAGCTTGCCGGTATGGCCGCCCGTCCCGCCGATCCCAAGGTGGTCGCCAAAGGCGCCGAGGCCATGATCGCGCCCGCGGGAGAAGAGCCAGCCGCTCACGTCGCGTCCGTCATTCGGCATGCCGTTCCAACACCAGAGTGAAAGCGTATAGCGGTCCCCGATCTCGGGCAGGCGGGCCACCAGGCGTCCGCCGACGAAGTGCGGGGCGTGGTTCTTCTCGCCAAGCCCGCAAAAAGCCTCGGAACGTGGTCCTTCCAAGTAATAAGTCACCTCCCGCTCGTACAGCGCATCGCGGTTATTCCCACTCGCATCCACGGCGAGCGGACCGTTGAACTCATTCAGCCTCCACCAGGCCGCCGGCTTTAGGCCAGCGATCGTTCGCGTGGCGGGTCCCTGGCTGAGGCGGACGTCGCGACGCGTCTTTCCGGTTACTTGCTCCAGGAGGTTGATGGCCGATTCGGTGATCTTGGGTTCAGCCATGACTTCAAGGCCGGCCGACCGGGCTGGCCACGTGTTGTATCCGCCGAAGAGATGCTGCTCGGGCGGTGGGATGTAGCCGTCGCCGCCGTTGGCCAGGTCGAAAACGATGGTTTGTGGCAGTGGGCTGGCGGCTTTGATTTTCAGTCCGGTGATCGCGTACGTCTCGGTCGGCGTTGTCGCGAGGGCGATGTCGCCGATGCGCAACGCCTGGACCACGACCTCCGTCTGTTTGCGTTCGTCCAGATAGATCTGCTCGCGGGCGTAGACCTCGGTGGGGTCTTTCGGCAGTCGATCGCCCATCGTCGCGACGATTCGCTGCGCCCATTCGAGCCGCTGCTTGTCGGGGACGCGGTAGTTCAACGTCAAGCGTTGCTCGGCCATCGCGAGGTCGGCGTTCTCGCGATAAGCGATTCCGGCATAGGCGGTGACAGCGAGGCCGACAAGGCCCTCCGCGTAGTCTTCGATCGTTTGTTTTGTATTCCGCAGCTCGGCCGGGATCGTGTAGTCGACGCGATAGATGTCACCGCTGCAGCCGTGGGACATCAGGCCGACGAAGGGCGGTTTGCCGGCCGCAGTCTCCGGGGCGAGACGCTGTTTCAGGCCTTCGGCGAAAAGCCCGAAGTAGTCGGCGCTGATACTGCGGTCGCCAAAATAGTGCATTGAAAAGTTACCCAACACTGCGATCGGACGACCATCGCGCGCCTGGAAGGAGACGAGCGAAAGATCAGGGTCCTCGGGTCCGGATTCGCCTGTCACGTCGTCCCACACCCGACCCGCGTGCATGTTGGCGCGGACGGTCTTGTTGCCAAATGGATCCTCGGCGAGGCGATCCGGCCGGCGGATCCAGCGTCGCACCGCTGTGTAGTCGGCCGCATCGGTCTTGGCGAACCCGACGCGCGCCGGCTCGAGGTTGGCTTGGGCGGCGGCGATGGCCTCGACCAGCCGGTCGCGAAGGAACGGCACGTAAACGGGATCCGCATGGGTGCCGAGGCAGCCCATCGAAGAAGGGGCGGTGTGCGAGTGCGTCGCGGAAATGAGGATACGATCTGCCGGGATGCCGGTGCGGTCGGCGGCGAGAGCCTTGACCTCGTCGAGCATCGGGCGCGGGAGCATGCAGCTGTCGACGACCACGATGGCCACTTGGGTGGTGCCGTCGGCGAGCGCGATGGCGCGAGCATGCACGCGCGCCTTGATCGTGTCGCTCTGGCGGCTGAGCATGCCGCCGTTGACGAGGACCGGGAGCTGCGCGGGGGTGACATCGATCACAGCGGCGCCAGCTTGGAGGACGGCGTGTGCCGGAACCGCCATGGCCATAAGGCAGGCCGCGCAGGCAGTGAGGAACGAAAAGGACCGGGGAGGAAGCGGGAGAATCACGGGGCAGGGCGGGTTCAAACGGACGAGCTACAGAACTCCCTGCTTTTCCGGTCCGTTTGTCACGAGGTCAATGCCGGACGACGTAATCGGACAAACCGCTCATCTCCGCTAATCGTTTCCGCCCGGAGATCCTATTCCGCTGGAGACGGGGAAAGCGCGTAACATGATGGATCCAGAGGGCTTTCCCGCCGTGATCGCCGGCATGGGAAATGCTATAGAACCTGCCTCCGACCCCTCCCTCATAAAGGCTCGACCGCCCCGTAATGAACCCGGTGTCCCGGCGGCTCCTGCCTGGCGTTTCTGTGTATATACAAAAGGGGACCCAGCGTGAAGGGGACAACGCGTTCGATCTCAGTCAAAAAACAATAGTAATTTCATTGACCGCGAGGTAACCGAATCGTTACAACGTGCCGGCCCGGTTCTTCCCGCCGGGTTGGCCGTGGTCATCGTTTTTTGTAGTGTTTAACCCGTTTTTCCCGCGGGCGTTTACTTATCCCAAAACTATCCGGACGCGTCTGGCGGTAGCGTCAACTATTCTATAATGAACTCACTTCCTGGTCGTTTTAACGGACTGGATTCAACGGTCTCCGTTTGCTTGATGCCAATGAAATCGTCTCGCGCGCGCTTGGCCTGGCCGGGCCGTCCTGCGGTTCGCGAAGCGGTGCGTCTCGGCCTCACGGTGTTCGCCGTCCTGGCAGTTACCGTTGCCGGCCACGCCCAAGCGGGGGCCACGGGTCGCATCACCGGACGGATCTTCAATCCTGCGACGCAAGAGTATGTGCGCAATGCGGAGATCACACTGGAAGGCACCAATATCACCACGTTCTCCCGGGACGATGGTTCCTACACGCTCTCCAACGCTCCCGCGGGCGAGGTCTCGGTCGTCGTCAATTACACCGGCTACGACCGCGCCACGAGCAAGGTGACCTTGCAGGCCGGCCAGACGGCCACGCGGGATTTCGAGCTTCAAGGCGCCACCTTTGGCGCTGCCGCCCGGCCGACTCCGGGAGCGCCTGACAGTGTCGTGAGACTTGAGAAGTTTATTGTCTCCAACGAGCGGGAAGGAAACGCGAAGGCGATCATGGAACAGCGGGCGGCGCTCAACATGAAGAGCGTCGTCGCCTCGGATAACTTTGGCGATGTCACCGGCGGAAACATCGGCGAGTTCATGAAGTACATGCCCGGCGTGGTGATGGATTACGTCGATGCGGATGCTCGCTCCGTGCGTATCAGCGGACTCGATCCGAAATACGCCGGGGTAAGCATCGACGGCATGCGCATGGCGAGCGCGGCCTCGGCCACGTTTGGCGGTGGTACCCGGGCCTTCGAGTTTGAGCAGGCCTCGATCACGAGCATCGAATCGATTGAGCTCAACAAGACTCTGACCGCGAGCATGGATGCCGACGCCCCGGCGGGGAACTTGAACCTGCGCAGCAAGAATGCCTTCGATCGTAAAGGTCGTGAAATCACGGCACAGGCCAGTCTAACGGCCAGCCCTTACGCCTTGACGACGCGACGCACACCGAGCCCCGGCGACGGTAACCACCGGAAGATTCGCCCAGGTTTTGTGTTCACGTATGCGGATTCATTTAAAGGCCGGTTCGGCGTCCAGCTCAGTCTCTCGCACAACAGCCTTTTCAATGAGCAGCTGGGACTCACTCATACCATAGACAATACCAACGCGGCCCGCGGTCCGGTGATCAATGCCCTCGTGTTTCGCGACAACCCGAAGATCACGACCCGCGCCGCGGTCGGTTTGAACCTCGACTTTAGAATCACCCCGAATCTGGTGGCCTCCTTGCGCACCGCGGGCTCGCATTTCGAAGACGATATCAACGCACGTACGCTTACTTTCCGCGCAGCGACCGCCCAGATCGATCCGTCGTCTTCGCTCACGTATTTGCTCGCAAATACATCCCCGAATATCAATACGCGCCTCGAGCAGGCGATCGGTCATAGTCACAAGTTTAACGATACGATCACCTACACGCCCAAACTCGAATACAAGCGGAACGACACCCTGGTCACGTTGAGCGGCGGCTACTCGCGCAGTCGCACGCATTATGAAGATTTTCGTAGCGGCTACATGAGCGGGGCGAACAATCGGATCACGCGGATGAGTTGGACCGCGACCCGCAGCAGTCCGACTTCGACGGACTGGCAGCTCACCCAGCTCTCGGGTCGCCCGTGGGATGACTTGGCTAACTTCAACCGCGATGACCCAAACCCGAACAACATCGGTACTGCCGCCCGGAGCGGACAAAGTCAGGTGTTTCTCGGTTACCTCGACGTGAAGCATACCTTCAATCTCGGCTTGCCGATCACGGTGCAGGCGGGTGCGAAGGTGCGTCAGACCACGTATGATCTCTCCCGGACGGGCTCGCTGACCTGGACTTACGTTGGGCCAGCCCGGAATCAGCTCGACCCAAGTACGGTCATGGTTGCCCATACCTATCCAGGCCTCTTTGATCCACAGAAGGGGGACAACATCGCGGCGATGAATATTCCGATTACGAATACGTCGTCGATGTATGATGTCTTCCGGCAGAGCCCCGATCAGTTTGTGGAGAACGCATTCAACAATTTCCTGATCCTCAACACCAGTGCCCGGGCGGTAAAGGAGCAGATCGATGCCCGCTATGTTGAATTCAATACCCGCTGGCGCGGGCTTCGCCTTAATCTCGGCATGCGTCACGAGCGGACGCGCACCGTTGGTCGCACCTTCGACTTGATTCCGGCGGCGCTGGTGCGCGCTGCGGGCTACCCGCCCAACACCATTCCGTTCGTCACCTATCAATACCGGAATTTTGAACGCCGGAATAAATACGGCGGTTATGACCACAACTTCTTCAGCGGCGGCGCGAAGTTTTCGCTGCGGAAGAATCTTGTGATCCAAATCTCCGGCAACCAATCGATCGGCCGTCCCGACTATAACAATCTCGCGGGGGCGATCGCCGTGAACGAGACGAACCAGACCGTGTCGATGCCCAATCCCGATCTGCTGCCTGAAACCTCGGACAAGTATTATGTCAGCGCCCAATACTACATCGAGCCGGCCGGCACGCTCAGCCTCTCCGGGTATCAACTCAATGTGGAGAACATGGGCGTTTCCAGCACTCCGATCACAGCCGAGGAGGCCGGCTACGCTGATGATCCCGAGTATATTGGTTTTACCTTCCTGCGGCCGTCCAATCTATCGGGAACCCGCAAGATTAAGGGGCTGGAGGTGGAGTATAGCCAGCAGCTCGTCTTCCTGCCTGGCTTTGCTCGTGGCTTCAGTGTGTTCGGGTCACTTTCGCGTGCGATTCCTGATATCCGGGTGACCAATGTGGTCCCGAAGGCGGTGAACGGCGGCATCCGGTTCAGTAATCACTCGTTCAACCTGCAGCTTCGTTCCACCTGGACCTCCGCCCGGGCAACCTCGATCGCAGCCACGCAGGTGCAGTGGCAGTATGAGCGCATCATGTTCGATGTGAGCGGCGGCTATAAATTGAACCAGACCTATGATGTCACGCTCAGCGGCCGCAACATCGGCAACTCACCGATTCGCGGCTATACCAACGAACCTGGCATCCTCCGCATCCATCAGAACTACGGCGCGGTCTGGACCCTCGGTATCCGCGGACGTTTCTGAGATCGATCCTCATCGCGAACTGAGTGCTATAAACGCAGAACCGAGTCGGGGAAACGCCTTCGGGCGCTGCACATCAGATTCTTCGCCGCAATCGGGTTAGCTGGAAGCTCCGTTGGATCTGCTTTCAGCGGACCAGCGAGATTCCAGCGCGGAGGGACTCGGACTCTTCCCGGTACGAGCGCAGACTCTCGCCGTAGCCGTTGAAGTATTGAATGAGCAAATACGACTCAAACTTCAGCAGGTTGGTGCGAAGCGGCCAGGTGAGATCGAGCTGCAGACTGCCGCGGTCAAAGTCTTTTCCGGCCCGCAGCGTCGCGAGCAACGAGGGGCCGTCGTTGCGACCCAGTACCAGATGCAAATTGCCATAGCCGCGGTAGTCTTCGAGGCCGGGGTTTTCCTCGTTCGAAGTGACATAGGTGAACAGTTCGGGGATCGCGAGCAGGTGCCAGCCGTCGAGCCGGCCAAATGCCAGTACCGGGCGGACATAAACCGTATTCAAACTGCGCGAGATCTCACCCTCGCGGCCGTTGGACTCATGTTTGAAGGCCGCCTGCAGGCCGAGCCAGGTGAACCAGCGGTCGCGCTGGTCCGGTTTCGGGGTGAGAGCTTGATACATGATTTCAGGCATGTAACTCGTATCATAGAACGGGCTCGACTCGCCTTCGAGGTCCCATAGCGACCGTTGCGTAAAGGCAAACTGGAGCGTGCGCGCCATTCGCTGCGGCCCGAGACCCTCGAAATCGAGCAGTTTATATTTGAAGCTGAATTGGAATTTTGCCGCCGGCGTGTCGGCTCCGTAAATGAAGTAGATCGGTTCATGCGGCCCGAGCCGGGCGGCAAACATACGGCGCAGTTCTTCGGCGGCGGGTTCCGCGCGCATGAGGGTGGTCGGCGGACGTTGCGAGGATACCGCCATCCGATCACCCGTGCCGGGTCCGATTGAAGCGATCTCCAGGGCGGTCCGCGTGGGACCAACGCCGGCGAGTTGAAGCTCGAGAATCACAGAGCCGGCGTCGATGGCCTCAGGCACGGTGATCATATAACGACGCAGCCCGAACTCGCCCGGGGCGATTTTCTGGCTCATCGAAACACTCCCAGCCGACGGATTCAGCGTGATCGATGATCGATTGGCGGCGCTCGCCACGCGAGCCTCCAATGCACCGGGCAGGTCAACCAGCGCCTCCGTGGTCGAGCGATTGAGAACCGCCAGTTGGACTTCGATGGTGTTGCCGGGTGCGACACTCGTGGACGGAGTTACGAGCGAATAAAGCAATGGAACATCGGCCGCGCTGAGCAAGTTGGACCCGAGCGCGAGGGCCACTGCGGCAAAGCGTCGAGAGGACGGATTCATCGCAACAGGTCGGCATGACTTGCGGAGAAAGGCAAACGCTGGCACGGCTCGTCACGCCCCCGGCCGAATTGTCATTCGAGGTACGCTGTCATCCGGAAACAAGCGAGTACGGGATCTTAGCGGAACGGTCGGGAAATACGTTCGGGCTCGAATTTGATGCGGATGGCCGGCTCTATTCCGGACACTATGGCGGTGACACGCGCGGCTGGCACGATGTCCAGGGCGGCTTCGATCTGATGCAGGGCGTGGAGCCGGGAAAGTTTGGGTCGCCGCGTCACCCCTACGCGTTTGGTGACCTCAGCGGCAACGTCCCCGCGAACGTGTCACGTATTACGTGACATTTCCCAATTGGCCCGATTGGCCGGTTTGTGCACTTGGTGGCCTGATTTCATGGAAGCCGACCCATTGAGCAAAGTACGCGGCGGTGTGCCGGTGACGATTTCAGAAGTGAAGGGAAAGGCCGGCTGGAAATCGGGAGCCCGCTAAACGCGGCTGGCTGCTCACGCCGGGGCCTCGTCCACCGAGCGCTCGGTAGCCAGTGGCGGCGGAGCCATGGCGTAACCGGTAATGGGATACGGTGGAGCAAATGTCACGACGGGGCCCGCTGGCGATTCGTACCCGGAAGTTGGCTACCGCCGGGTGAGCGCCGCGTTTTCGTCCGCACTCGGCGGAGTTGCTTCATCCAGACGCGCGCCGTCGATTACCTCCGGCACTGCAAATTGCAGCTCGCTGAGCCGTCGGTAGAGACCGTCGGGGCGGGCCGCCAGTTCGTCGTGGGTGCCCCATTCGGCCACGCGACCGTGGTCGATGACGGCGATCGCGTCGGCGGTTCGCACCGTCGCGAGACGGTGAGCGACGATGAAGGACGTGCGTCCGTGCATCAACCGTTCCAAGGCGTCCTGCACCAGCCGCTCGCTCTCGCTGTCGAGGGAGCTTGTCGCCTCGTCCAGGATCAGGATGGCGGGATCCTTCAAGATCGCCCGCGCGATCGCCACGCGTTGGCGCTGACCGCCGGAGAGCTTGACACCGCGGTCGCCGACGACGGTCTCGTACCCTTCGGGAAACGCGGTGATAAAGGTGTCGGCATTTGCCAGTCGCGCCGCGGTCCGAATGTCCTCGATCGTCGCTCCTGGACGACCGTAACCAATGTTTTCCGCGATTGAGCCGCCGAACAAGGTCACATCCTGCGGGACGATTGCCATTTGTCCGCGCAACCCGGCGAGCGAATACTCGCGCGCGTCGCGGCCATCGACGGTTATACGTCCAGCGTTGGGTTCATAGAACCGCAGGAGCAAGGCGGTGAGCGTCGATTTGCCTGCGCCGCTCGGTCCGACGAGGGCAATCCGCGCGCCCGGTGCGGCTCGGAGGCTGACGCCGCGCAGCACCTCGACCTCGGGGCGTGCGGGGTAACGAAACCGGACGTCCTCGAACGCGACCTCGCCGCGGAGTCGCCCGGGTAATGCGGCGCCGCCCTCGGCTTCCGGAGTCTCGGCGAGCAGTTCGCGTACGCGCTGGCTTGCGCCGATGGTTTTCTGAATCTGGCTGAACAACTCGGCGGCCTGGCCCATCGCGCCTCCGACAAACGTGGTGTAGAGCACGAATCGGGTGAGCTCGCCGGCGCTGATGCGACCTTCCTGGAGTAGGACGGCTCCGTACCAGAGGACGATCACCATGCCGCCGAAGAGGGCTAAAACGAAGAACGCCACAAACACTGCCCGCCACCGTGCTGCTTGCAAGGCGGCTGCGAGTGCGCCGCGGTTGCATCGGTCGTAGCGCCCGAGTTCAAAGGCCTCATTTGCAAAGGCCTTCACGCTCGCGATGGCTTGGAGTGTTTCCTCGACGATGGTCGAGGTTTCCGCGAGGCGGTCCTGTGTTTCCCGCGCGTAACGTCGGAGCCGACGACCGAAGAACACCGCGGCGCCGATCAAGAGGGGGAGCGTCCCGAGCATCACGCCGGTGAGAGGGAGCGAGGTGGCTGCGATCAGGACCAAACCGCCCGTCAGAAACAGTGACTGTCGGCAAAGCTGGGGCAACGCATCGATCAGGGCGGCTTCCAACTGCGCGATATCGAT
>CAYVDZ010000005.1:9040-11736 GCA_964450575.1 uncultured Opitutus sp. | reverse complement strand
ATATCGATGGATATCCGGCTCGCCAGCTCGCCAACCCGGCGTTGACCGAAGAACGCCATCGGGAGCGAAATCAGCCGCTCATAACTGGCGCGGCGGACATCGGCCAAGGCGCGTTGCCCGACGGAATTGAAAGCGAGGGCACTGTTAAACGAAGCCAAGGCGTGCAGGGTTACGCTGATGCCGAGAAGGGTAACGACGCCGGACAAGCCTGCGCCAGCCCAACCCGGGAGTCCGCCGCCACCTGGGTTCACCGCGGCGTCGATCAACGCTCCGGCGAGAAAAGGAAAGGCGAGGCCGAGGAAGGCACCGACGAGGAGTGATGCCATACCGAAGGTAAACCGGCCACGGTAGGGCGACACGAAGCGCAGAAGGTCCGCCGCCGAACGCAGGTTATCCTTCGTTAAGGCCGCTTTGGGTAATCGGTCCAATGCTCGCTCCTCTGCCTCGGGATCTTTTTGCGCCATTCGGAAAATACTCCCCCGGAGCCGGGAGAACGCGAACGCTAACCGTGGAAAGTTCAGTCGTGACGCTCAGGTTTTTTCCGGTATCACGCCGCCCGCCCGAACGGGTCTTCCTCCCCGCCGAAATTAGCCTGTCCCTTCGGGGTTGTTCATCGGCTCGCGCCGAAATTGACCTGTCCCTTTTAACCCTTTCTGACCACAGATATTAGGGTTTGACCCCTTTCTCGGCGGGCTCCAAGAACGGATTCTCAATCCGCACGTCCCCGATCTGCCGCCCATGCTGCAAATCCTCAGAATACAGCACCCCCGCGCCCGAAACCAAAGCCGCCGTCACCACCAGACTGTCATAAAACCGATACCCCGTCTGCGTCTGCACCCCAAGCGCCTGCCGATAAATCTCCGCCGTCGGCATCACGCGGCAACGCGGCAGCAACACGACATCCAGATAATCGCGCAAGTCCGCCATCGCCATCGGCACCTTGAAGCGATGCAGCGCGACCGCGCAAAATTCCTGCACCACCTGCCAGCTCACCACCCAGTCCAGATTGCCCCGAATGATGGCCCGCGACCGTTCCCGCTTCGCTGGCACCGTCTGATCAAACGCATAGACCACTACGTTCGTATCGAGAAAAATCTTAGCGGGCATTCATTTCCTCCCGGCTGAATTTCCCCCCGGCATCCACCCCGGCGCACCGCACGAACATCGCATCGATCTTCTTTCCACGTTCTTGATCTTCGCTGATTCCCGCCAACCATTCCCTAAACATCTGGTTCAACGTAGTCTGCCGCGCCCGAGCGTGCTCCCGCGCCTGCTCGATCAACCGATTCTCGGCACTCAAGGTGATATTCTTCATCAAACGAAGATAGTGCACACGATCGCCGTGTCAATGTGTCTGGCCGCGTTCCAAAAATCGCTGATAGGAAACTCGATTTTCGAATTACGGGAGACGCCGGGGTAGGGGGTCAATCCGACGGGGTCGGGCCCGAGTATTGTTGTATGTAGCGCAAGGCTTCGAGCACGGCTTTGGGGTGTTTGACGGTGACGCGGGGGAGGACTCGGGCTGCGCCAGTGGGTTGGGGCTTGAGCTCGGTGTTTTCCGCTTTCCCTCTTTCCCACTTTCCCCACTTCTCCCCCCTTCGCCGTTGCTTCTTACTACTTTCTCCCTGTTTCATCTTTGCCTTTCCGCAATCCGCATTTGACCCAGGGGAAGACTAATCTAGGTTAGGCCGTGACACCCTGCAGTGTTCGAGGTGTTTCCAATAACTGCTCTTTGCCTTAGGAACATTACGGGAGCTGAACCCTTCACGGAGAATGTCAGGCCGTAAATCGGAAGACAGACGCTGCGGAGGAGGTTTCCACCTTAACAAAAAATGGTCTTGAGCCTTTGGGCACACGGCACAGGCGGGGTGTTATCCCATTTCAAATGGAGAGCCGGTTCTTCGGGACCGGCTTTTTTGTGACGTAAAAGGATGGACCCCCGGGCGAACTGACGCTGATCTGGCCAGCTACCACCATGAGTCCACTCTTCTATTATATTCTCCACGTCGGAGCCGTCCTCGTTCTTTTCGGCTATACCTTCTACGCGTTCGCAGCTCCGGCGGAAACGCGAAAAAAGGTGATGATCATCACCGGCGTCGCCAGCTTGTTGGTGCTCATCGGTGGCTTCGGTCTCCAGGCAAAACTTAGCGTCGGTTGGCCGGGTTGGTTCGTTGTCAAACTCATCTGCTGGCTCGGGTTGTCCGCGCTCGCCGGCATCGGGTATCGCCGCCGTGGCGCCGTCGTAATGGTGAGCGCCGTCGCCGTGATTCTCGCTCTCGTCGCGGTCGTCATGGTTTACTCGAAACCGTTCTGAGCTAGGCGGTCCGAGGTGACACAGACATTCCTGTCTGTTCCGAAAGCTCGAAGTGCCGGTTCCGCCAAGGGGGGGAAATGACAGACAGGAATGGCTGTATCACTTTGGCAGAATAGAGGGTGTGTTCACCTCGGTTTTCCTCCGTTATTCACCGGTTTCGTGAACGATACCTCGCCTTCAATCTGTGGACTCTGGGTCGACGATACCGGCCAGGTTTTTACGACGGTCGCGACCGCAGACGGTGGTCGCGAGCAACGCGTCGGTGCCCTTCGCCTCTTTGCATGGTTGAACGGCGATCCCCCGGCCGAGCTTCTGGCCGGCGGCATCACGCTCGAAACGCTGCCCGGCGCCGGACCGTTTAACCGGTTGATTCACGCAGAAT
>CAYVDZ010000005.1:0-9030 GCA_964450575.1 uncultured Opitutus sp. | reverse complement strand
CGCAGAATCGCTGGCCGCCTTCACCGCGTTCGTCCGCGCCGACAAACCGGGAGTCTCGGTCGATGCCATCCGCCCGCTCGAGAGCCAGTTTCTCCTGCAGCAACGCCAACGACTTTTTCGAGACCTGGCGTTTAGTCAGCTTCGCCGCTGCCAATTCGACATCGAGGTGGCGTCGCCTTCGGGCGGGTTTCCCAACGCCGCCAATGCCGAAGACCGGGTGCTGGCCATCGGCCTGCGCTGCGGGGGAAGGGATCGGCTCATCGTGCTCGACGACATGAGCGACGCGGCGGAAAAGAAACTGCTCCAGGAATTCTGCGCCGCGCTACAGGAGGCGGATCCCGATGTCATCGAGGGCCACAATCTCTTCAAGTTCGACCTCGATTACCTTCGTCAACGCTCGCGGCGCTATAAACTGACGTGCGCTTGGGGCCGTTACGGACAGCGCGCCATCTTTCGCAGCAGCCGCCTGAAAGTCGCGGAACGCTGGATCGACTTCATGCGGTGCGATCTGCCGGGCCGCGCGGTCATCGACACCTACTTGCTGGTGCAACTTTTCGATATCACCACCCGTGAGATGACCTCCTACGGCCTGAAGGAGTCGGCGATTTATTTCGGCATCACCGACGACGACAGCGACCGCACGTACATCGAAGGTAGTCAGATCCAGCACGTGTTCTCCGCCGATCGCGCCCGCTTCTGCGCTTACCTGCAGGACGATTTGCGGGAAACGCAGGGCATCGCGGACCAGCTGCTGCCAACGTACTTCGAACAGGTGCGAACGTTCCCCGCGCAGTTGCAGGATGCGACGCTGCGCGGTGCCACGTCGAAGATCGATCTGCTCTTCCTCGAAGAGTATTATCACGCGCGGCAGGCGTGTCCTTTGCCACCGGAGGTGAAGCCGTTCGAAGGTGGTTACACCCGCAGCTTTCAGGAAGGCGTGTATCGCCACGTGCTGCATTTCGACGTTGCCTCGTTGTATCCAAGCCTGCTGTTGGGCATCGGTCGCAACCCCAGGACGGACTCGCTCGGCGTCTTCATTCCGCTGCTCCGCCGGCTGCGGGAATATCGCCTCACCTACAAGCAGCTCGCGCGCACAGCGCCGTCCGTCGAAGAACGCGCCGAAGCGCAGGCCCGCCAGACTAACTTCAAGATCCTGATCAATTCGTTCTACGGCTACCTCGGCTTTTCCGGAGCGCGCTTCGGCGATGGCGAACTCGCGGCGGAAGTGACGCGTCGCGGACGTGAGCTGCTGCAGGCGTTGATCGATGAATTCGCGCGTCTGGGTTGTCTGATTCTCGAAGCCGACACCGACGGAATCTATCTCTCGTCCGAAAGCTATTTCGACCAGCCCGACGCATTGCTCGCCCAGGTGACTCATATCCTGCCGCCTGGAATCGAGCTGGAGTATGATGGCAAGTACACGGCAATGTTTTGCTACAAGGCGAAGAACTACGCGCTCTCCGATGGCGAAAAGATCACTCTGCGCGGCAGTGCGCTCCGTTCGCGCGGGATTGAGCCATATCTGAAAAAGCTTACAAGCCAGCTGGTCCGTTTTCTGCTCGGTGCCTCGCCGGAATCTCCGATGGTGATGTTCGAGGAGTATCGCCGCCAGCTGGTGTCGGGCCGCGTGCCCGTGACGGAACTCGCGAAGAGCGAAACCCTGAGCATGAACCCCGATGCCTACGACCGCTTGATCGCTGAAGGTGGCAAGCCCCGCCGGGCCGCAGCCGAAGCGGCGTTGCTGCTCACGCCCCGCCCGCGGATGGGCGAACGGGTCACGTATTACGTGACACCGCGAAGCCGTGCGCGCACGAGTGACTGGCAACGTTCGCGTCCGCTCGCGCTCTACGATCCGGTCGAAGCGCCTTACGACGCGGATTACTATACGGAAAAGCTGAACGACTGGCGGGAACGTTACGGCGGCTTTCTCGGCCTTGGAGGCCAGCCGGAGGTTCAGGGTGAGCTTCTATTCTGAATGCCCGAAGGGATACAGGCCCGCTCCGGTGTGTCCGAAGTGATACAGACATTCCTGTCTGTTCCGAAAGATCGAGGTGATACAGGCATTCATGCCTGTTCCGAAAAACCGGCGGAAAACAGACAGGAATGTCTGTATCACTAACGCGGAAAACAGACAGGAATGTCTGTATCACCGCGGAGCGGGGCAGGGGCCTCAGTCGCGCGCTTTCGGCCGCTGCAGCAGCTCCAGGGTGTCCGGGTCGAGCGGCTGATCGGCCAGTGTCGCCAACAGCTCGCCCAGGTTGGGCGTGAACTCAGGCAGGGGGCCGCCGGAGAATTCCGTTTTCGCGCGAAGCGTGAAACGAAGCGCGTTGAGCAGACTCGCGCGTCCCATCACCGCGTTGCCGCGTTGAGCATAGATCTTACCCGCCTCGGCATTCAGAGCGGCGTAAACGAGAATCTTGTCCCGAGCGACCCCGGGTGATTCGCCCTCGCTCAGCATCAAAAAATGCTGCTCCGGGGTGAACTGAAACAGCTTGTCCGCTTCGAGCGCGAAGAGGCGTTCACAGGCCTGCACCACGGTTTGCAGCGCCTCCCGATCATCACCCGCGCGATGCTTGAAGATCACGCGGGCGAGCAGTCGACTGACTTCGTCGATGATGCGTAGAATATAATCCTGGCGTGAAGTCAGCATAGAGACTGTCGGGCTCGAAAAGAAGGTCCGAGGGTGATACAGGCATTCCTGCCTGTTCCGCTCAGGGCTCGAAATGATACAGACATTCCTGTCTGTTCAAAAGACACGGAGGACAGACAGGAATGTCTGTGTCACCTCGGAGTGGAAAAAGCCTGGAATATCTGTGTCGCCGCGGCGACAGCAGACAGAACGCGGGGGATCCGGATCATAAGACTCCGGATCCCCGGCGGCCCACAGCTCAGGCCCAACTCAGATCCACGCGTGAAAGCGGCATCTGGCGGACGCGCTTGCCGGTTGCCGCGAAGATCGCGTTACAGACGGCGCCAGCCAGCGGCGGAAGCGCCGGTTCACCGAGGCCCGTGGTCGGGTAGTTCGTCTTCAGGAAGTGCGTCTCGATCTTGGTCGGCGCATCCGTGATGCGAATCAGGGGATAGTCGTGGAAGTTACTCTGCACCACGCGACCACGTTCGATGTTGAGCTCCTGGGTCATGAGGGTGCCCAAGCCATCGATCACGGAGCCTTCCACTTGATTCTCCGCGCCGCTGAGATTGACGACTTGCGCGCCGATATCACAGCCGCACACGACGCGATCCACCTTGAGCATACCCTCCTTGCTCACCGTGACTTCCGCCACTTGCGCGAAATAGCCACGATGGCTGAAGTAGTAGCCGATGCCGGCGCCCTGGCCTTTGGCGAATTTCTTTTTGCCCACGCCGGCCTTTTCCGCCGTGAATTTCATCACGTTGCGCAGACGCTCGAGATTGTACTCCCTGCCACCGCGACCTTCCGCGGGCAACATTTTTTCGTTCCCGAGCATGTCGAGGTGGAACTGGAAGGGATCGTGGCCGGCGGCGTGCGCCATCTCGTCCACGAAACTGTTAAACACCCAGCCAAACACGCAGCTGCCCGGAGCGCGCCACGGTCCCATTGGCCAGCCCGTGCTGATCATGGTCTGCTCGGATTGGAAGTTCGGAATGCACCGCGCCGGCAGTTCGTCGCGATGGAGGGAACCGCCGCTGCCGGGAGATCCGCCTTCACCAAAGGTGAAGAAGTGATTCTTCCAGGCCACGGGCTTGCCTTGCGCGTCGACGCCACCCTTAAGGAAGTGCAGCCCGCCGGGACGATAATGGTCGTGCCTCAGATCGTCCTCGCGGCTCCACGTGAGTTTCACGGGCGCATTGACCTTCTGCGCAATGGCGGCCGTTTCCACGAGGTAATCCGCACTGATGCGGCGGCCGAAACCACCGCCCGCTCGGGTTAGATGCATGACAATCTTTTCGGCAGGAATGCCGAGCAGGCGGGTCACGATTTCGGCGGCCCGTCCCGGAATCTGCGCCGGAGTCCAGAGCTCCATCACGCCGTCCTTCCAATGCGCGGTGGTGTTCTGGGGCTCGAGGTTGGCGTGTGAGATAAACGGATACAGGTACTCCGCTTCCACCGTCTTCGTGGCGCTCTTGAGCGCGGTATCGGCATCGCCGTCCTTGCGCAATTGCGTCGCTCCGGCTTTTCCGGCGTCGGCGCGGGCCTGGGCAACAAATGTATCCCAGCTTTCTTCAGCCACCTTGCCTTCGTCCCAGATGACCTTCAATTGCCGGCGGGCGCTGAACGCGGCCCACGTGGAGTCAGCGATGATCGCCACGCCGGGTACCAGTTCTTTCACACTGCCGCGGCCTTCGATGATGAAGGCATCCTTCACCCCGGGGAGCCGTTTGATGTGATCGAGATTGGCGCTCACGACTTTGCCGCCGAACGCCGGACACTTTTCGTAAACGGCGTAAACCATTCCCGGCAACTTCATGTCGATGCCGAAGAGCGGCCCGCCCGTGGCGATGGCGCGGCTGTCGACCTGTGAAATGCGTTGGCCGAGCAGCTTGAAGTCTTTCGGCTCCTTGAGCGTGACCTGCTCCTTGGCCGGCACCGGCAGCGCCGAAGCCCTGGCGACGAGCTGGCCGTACTTCAGCGTCTTGCCGGAGGTATGGTGAACTTCGGCATTTTCCGCGCGGCACTCGCTCGGGGAGACGCCCCACGTCTGGGCGGCCGCCGTCACGAGCATCGTGCGCGCCGTGGCGCCGAGCAGATGGAAATTATCGTAGTTGCTCGGCGTCGAATTACTGCCGCCGGCACTTTGCCCGCCATACTTCTTCTGATCGAAGTCGCCTTGCTCGATCTTGATTTCTTTCCACGGCACTTCGAGTTGCTCCGCGATGATCATCGGGAGCGAGGTCTTCACGCCCTGTCCCATCTCCGGTTGTTTCGAAACGATCGTGACCGCACCCGTCGGTGAAATCCGAATGAAGGCGTTTGGTTCGAAGCTGCCCGCGACGCCGTCCGCCGCTGCCGCCGCAGGGCCGGAACGAATATAAAATGCGAGGGCGAAACCGCCGCCGGCGAGGCCGGTGAGCTTGAGGAAGTCGCGGCGATTGACCGGACCTGAAAGGGTGGGGGCGTTCATTGCGTGGCCTCCTTCGCGCCGCCCGCGAGTTCCGCCGCGCGTTTGATACCGCTGCGAATGCGCATGTACGTCGCACAACGACACAGATTGCCCGCCATCGCGCCGTCGATGTCCTCATCATTCGGACGCGGATTGTCCTTCAGCAGTGCAGCCGCCGTCATGATCTGACCGGCCTGGCAATAGCCGCATTGGGCAACGTCCAGTTCGCACCACGCTTGTTGGACCGGATGAAGTTTCTCCGCGTTAGCCGCGAGCCCTTCGATGGTCGTAATCCGCATCCGGCCGACGGTCGAGACCGGGGTCATGCAGGAGCGACTCGGTACCCCGTTGAGATGGATGGTGCACGCGCCGCATTGGCCGACTCCGCAGCCGAACTTCGTGCCGACGAGGTCCAGATGATCACGGAGCACCCACAGAATCGGGGTATCCGATGCTACGTCCACCACATGGGACGCGCCATTAACGTTGAGGGTATATTTCATTGCGTACGAGATTCGGGAGAGCGGGAACGGTTCGATAAGGTCGCCGACAACGATGCCAGGATAAACTAAGGTAGCAAAACGGCCGCAAGCGCGGTCGAGACGGGCCCAAGAAACGTCGAGCGACGGGTGTAGATGAGGACTGCCACGTCGGAAGATTTCAGTCGCAATCTTCAGAATGGCAAGCGCACGTTCAAATGTCGTGGCAACTTCTGAAAGAGGAAGTCTTGTCATGGCGAGTCCCGCAGCTGCGGGACGTGGCCAAACAGCTGGATTTTTTTGTCCCGAGAAGCGGGATTCGTAATGACTACAGGTGTGTTCGTAAAAGGAGCGCAATGACGACGCAATCCATCCAGCTGGATTGCCGTGCCCTCGTTCCTCGGGCTCGCAATGACAGTGGGAGGTGGGGAATTTCCCCGGAAAGGCGGAAAAGCGGAAAGGCGGAAAATTGGGAAACGGGAAAAAGTACGTTTCCCGATTTTTCGAAGGCTCGCTTCAGCGACTGGCGCTGCGCTGCACCACCCAATCGATTACGGCGGCTTCGTTTTTCTCGTTCCGCCAGAGAACCGAAAGGAACTCGGAGGGGAGAATGTCGTGCTCTTTGAAGAACGCGCGATCCCCTCCGCAACCAAACATCAACGAGGGTGGAAGTTCGCCGCGGAGTTTCGCGCGGGCTTTGAGCAGAAGGCGCGGCAACCAGGAAATTCCCCGGACGGACTCGGACTTTCCCGGGAGCGAGGTGTCGTCGAGCAGGGTGGTGGCTGGCCGACCGCCTTGAACATTGAAAAAGTAATCGCGGCGGACCAATTCGATGGCGAGAGCGTGTTCAAACCCCGGCTCGCCTTCGTAGTTGTTTTGATCTTCGGCGTAATCGTACACGTTTTGCGCCGTCAAGCCGTTGGCCGCGAGCCACGCTTTCTCTTCATCGTTGAAAAAGGTGTCGGGTCCCCGCTGGCCGGACGCATAGCGGGAAACAGCATGATCAAACAACGCGCGGAACTGGAGGGGAAAGTCGAAGTGCTTCATGGAAACTCCCGCTCATTCAGGGAGAAGTGCGGACAAAAGCAAATCCCCGCCGGAGTGAGTGTGCCGAAGTGAGACAGACATTCCGGTCTGTTCAGTAAGTATGCTGGAGTGATCCAGACATTCCTGTCGGTGCAGGAGGCTTCGATGATAGGCAGCGGGAAATGCCGATGGAAGGGAATGACGGTCGGACGGTCCGCACGGAATGACGGGGCGAATGGACTGCGCGGAAGTGACAGACAGGAATGTCTGTATCACGCACGTACCCGGACGATTCGGAAATGACAGACAGGAATGTCTGTCTCCCGTTTACGGCTGCACCGGTTGGAAATCGATCAGTCGTTTGTAGCGATCGACCTTTTCCACGATCACTGGGAGGCGCTGATTCAGCTCGTAACGGCGCTTGCGCTTCCGGCCGACGAGCGCGTCGCCGGCATTGTTGAGAGCATAATAGTCGTCACGCAGTGCGTTCGCCGGAACGAAACCGAAGGTCATCGATTCAATCAGCTCGATAAAAAATCCGTTCGCCCGCACGTCGGTGATGATCGCCGCGAATTGGGTGCGCGGCGTGCGCTGGAGCTCGCGTTCGAAGTATTCCAGCAGCTTCACTTTTACACTGTCGCGCTCCGCCTCCGCACTGTTCACCTCGGTCAGGCTGAGGTGCTCCCCGAGCCGGGAAACGCGGGGCAGATCATACGCGGCCGGACCCGGCTTGCCGGCGCGCCGGGTGTTTTGTTTCGCGACGTAGTCACTGAAGACGCGGTGCACCACCAGATCGGCGTATCGACGAATTGGAGACGTGAAGTGGGTGTAGTCTTTTTTGCTCAGACCGAAGTGGCCGTCCGGGGTATGTCGATACACCGCCTTCTTCAAACTCCGCAGCAGTTGCGTCCGCAAGGTGTAGCCTTGCGGATGCTCGTTCAAGATCGGGAGCAAGCGCACAAGTTCAGCCCGGTTGGAGAGGTCGCCCACGTTGATTTCATAGGTGCCGAGGAGACCGCGGAACTCCTCGAGTTTTTCGACATCGGGTTCGTCGTGGACGCGATACAGCGACGGCAACGTGTGCGTCCGCGTGAGCCGGGCGACGGCCTCATTGGCCGCGAGCATGAATTCCTCGATCAACTGATGGCTCTCGTCGTGTTCGATTTTTTCCAGCCGATCCGCGTAGCCCTTCTCGTCGACGAAGATCTTGGTCTCCGGCATGTCGAGATCGAGACTGCCGTGCGCCATGCGATCCTTGCGGAGCCCGGCGGCGATTTTCCAAAGCGCGCGGATCCAGGTTTGAAGATCCCGCAACTCGGTATCGCTCAAGTCGCGGACGGCCCGGCCGGTCGAGCCGGTCTGGTGCTTGGGCGGAAGCGGGAGCGCGCGGATGCGGTCGAGGTTATCCTCAAAAATGAACGCATACGCTTGCTTGTACGTCAGCCGCTTGCGGCTCCGAATAATGGTGTTCTCGAAGGTCGTTTCCTTGATCCGCCCTTGGGGGTCGAACGTGAGAAACACCGCTTTGCACAACCGGTCCTGCGCTTCGACCAGCGAGCAGAGGCCGTTGGACAGCTTCTCCGGTAACATCGGAATCACTACGCCGACCAGATAGGTGGAGTTGCCGCGGCGTTGCGCCTCGAGATCGAGGGCAGTTCCAGCGCGGACGTAGGTCGACACATCCGCAATGTGGATACCAACCCGGATGCTGCCGCCGCCGAGATCCTCGATGGAGAGCGCGTCGTCGAAGTCCTTGGCGTCGTCGGGATCGATCGTGAAGACGGCTTTGTCGCGATAGTCGAGCCGGTCGGCTGCTTCCCGGGGATGGACTTTGTCCGGCAAGGTGGAGGCCTCGCGCTCCACGTCTTCGGGAAACTGGGTGGCGAGATTGTACTTGAGGAAAATTCCCAGCAGTTCCGCGCGCGGTTCATGGGTGCGCCCGAGCCGCGAGATGATGCGGCCGGTCAGAGGAGCGTCGCGCCGCAGCCATTCGCCCAACTGGATCACGACCTTGTCGCCCGGTTTGGGATGCGGCGTGACGCCGCTCTTCGCGGGATCTGCGACCTGGATCTCATAGCTGAAACGCGGATCGTCGGGTTGGACGATAAAACCGCGCCGGCCGGTGCGAAGGTCGCCGACGATGGTGTCGCGTTCGCGATCGAGGACGCGGATCACCGCGCCGATCTTTTCGCCGGGGCGGCGGCCCTTGCGGCCGGGAAATTCCCGCGCGACCACGCGGTCGCCCGGCAGCGCGACCCCGGTATCTTCGGGGAAAATCTGGAGGGCGGGTTCCGCGGGCTCACCGGCCACGGCCTCGCGGACCACGAAGGCGGAGCCGCCGGCGCGAAACTGGATTCGCCCGATTAGTTCACCGGAACGCAGCCGCGGAGTTTCCGACTCGGACTTCTCCGGGCGGGGCAGATCGGATGCGCGCGGGGATGAAA
>CAYVDZ010000004.1:17654-24294 GCA_964450575.1 uncultured Opitutus sp. | reverse complement strand
AGGCGATTCAGAAGGGGGCAAGGTTTCTGAACCCGGTAGCAGTGCTACTTCCGGTGAGGACTCTGCGCGCAACGCTGTTTCGGCCACGGGCGACGTTTCGGGATCAGCCGGGTGATCAAAATTCGGCGCGTTCGGGCCGGCTTCGGAATAGTGATCCTCCTGGTGCTCGTACGCGTGTGGGTCGTACGGGTCGGTCCCGTCAGCCGGGGCGTTCAAAGCCGGTGTGCTCGCGTGGACCGGATTTGTGTCGGCGGTTTTCTTGCGTTCGTCCTCGTCCAGCGCGCGTTTGAATTCTTCCTCCACGCCCGAGGCGGCCTTTTTGAACTCTCGCATGGTCTTGCCCAACCCGCGGGCAAATTCGGGGAGTTTCTGTCCGCCAAAAAGCATTAGAACGATGACAAAAATGAGCATCATTTCCGGGCCGCCGAGCCCGTCGATGAATGCCAAGGGTGCGCAAACCATGTCCATGAAGTGAATGTGTCCGAGATTTCGGAAAAAGGTAGTGCGAATTTTTTCGCGTCACCGAACCGCGATACTCACCGCGAAGCGTTGGGTCTCGCCGGGAGGGACGAAGTGCAGGCCGATTTTGTGCTCGGGGGCGTTCGGAGGGCCCATCCACGGCTCGACACAATAATACGGCGAGTCGTCCGCATAGGTCCACGTGACAACCGTGGCAGTGGGGTGTGGCACTTTTGTGGTCCCCACCTGCATGACGACATCCCCCGGACGGTTCTTTTCGCCGAAGACGATCTCATTGTGGCGCAAGCCCGTGTGCAGCGTATCCACCAACTCAGGGTTGGCGAAGCTTTCATCGGGTTTCAGTTGCGGGCCGGAGACGAGAGCCCCGGTGGCGTCTTGACGAAGCCGCTTCGTGGCGGGGACGCGAATCATGTAGTCGCTGCGCGTTGTGCCCTCGCTCCAAGGCAGAGTGAAATAGAAATGATGTCCGGCTGACCAAGGCAACGGCTCGCGACCGAGATTGGTCAACGCGAACTCACAGGAGAGCCCAAAGGGCTCGAAACGATAGGTGACGGTATACTCGTAATCGTAAGGATAGCATTCGCGCGCCTCTGCGCCCGGCATGAACTGCGCGACGAAGCCGCGCGCATCGAGCCGCGTCACCTTGAAAGCTCCCTGCCGGGCGATGCCGTGCATTGGCATCGGTCGCCGTACGCCATCGGCGGCCCGCCAATAATGGATATCGCCGCGATCGAAGACGCGCGCGTTGAAGGGGAAAAGAATCGGGTTTCCGCCACGCACCTTTGCGAAATCTCCAAAGTCGGCATTTTCGGGCCAGTAAAGGACGTCACGGACCGAGCCGTCACCCAGCGTGATGTTCCAATTCATCAGCCGGGCGCCTTTTTCCGGCATCGCCAGAAAGGTGGATTTACCGACTCGCCAGCGAGTCAGGGTTTGGCCGGAATATGAAATCTTTTCCATGACCCCCGGTGATTAGCGGAACGGCGCCTGACGGCGCAAAGTTAATCCTCTCGGGACTTTCCGGTCACTTTTGGAAAAGTTGGCAGGTTTCCGGCATCGCGATGCTTGCGCCGAACGAATGAGGCACTACGGTCCGATTCTAATGCTTCGGCGGTTATCCCTTGGTTTAATCATTTTGCTGACTGCCATGATGGCAGGAATAGAGAGCCACGCTTCGGAAAAAAAGGCTGATACCGCGGCGCGCTCCGGCTCTGCGCCCGCGTCAGCGGAAAAGGAAAACGGCGCCGTCCGTTCGAATGCTGAACTCAGTGGATCGAAGACTTCGGTCGTGATCATCCCGGTCCGCGAGCAGATCGATTCGCCTTCGCTGTTTATCATCCGTCGCGGTTTGAAGGAGGCGATTGAGCAAAAGGCGGACGTGATCGTCCTCAATATGAAGACCCCGGGCGGAAGTGCCCAGACGACGCTCGAGATCATGGAGGCGTTGGATAAGTTTCCCGGCCGCACCATTACCTACGTCAACGACGAGGCGGGATCGGCGGGCGCGATCATCGCGGCGGTGACGGACGATATCTATTTTGCTCCGAATGGGGTGATGGGCGCAGCGGAGTTGATCTTTGGCACGGGTCAGGACGTGGGCGAAGGACTCAAACGAAAGATGAACAGCTACCTCGGGGCGAAGATTCGCGCGTTTTCCGGCGAGCAGCCGATGCGCTCGGATGTCCTGGAAGCGATGATGAATCCGGATTTCGAGCTGACGATTGACGGGAAGGTGATCAAGCCGAAGGGCAAGCTCCTGACCTTGACGGCCCGCGAGGCGATGGCCACCTACGGCGATCCGCCCGTGCCGTTGCTTGCGACCGGCATTGCGGAGTCGATCGCGGACTTGCTGCGGCGCGAATATGGAGAAAATGGATACACGGTGCGCGAACTTGAGGTCACTTGGTCGGAGCGCCTGGCGGTGTTCCTGCGGGCGCTCTCACCTATTCTGCTCGGGATTGGTCTCCTCGGGCTCTATTTAGAGTTCAAGACCCCGGGCTTCGGCGTCTTTGGCATCGCCGGGATCTGCTGTCTCGTCGTGGTTTTTCTGAGCAACTACGTCGCCGGGCTTTCCGGACACGAGCCGCTGCTGCTCTTCGCCGTCGGACTCCTGCTGGTGTTCATCGAGCTGCTGTTGTTTCCGGGAATCGTCTTCGTCGCGCTGACGGGAATGATATTGATGCTGGTTTCGCTCGTCTGGTCGATGGCGGATATTTGGCCGAATGAGCCCTTTCAGTTCAGCGGAGACCTTCTGTTGCTTCCGCTGCGCGATCTGCTTTTCGGCATCCTGGTGGCGATGGGTTTGGCACTCGCGCTGGCGCGTTTCATTCCCCGTAGTTCGTTCTTCAGTCAGCTCGCGGTGGGAAGTCCGGTGAGCGGCGCCGCTCAATCCGCCGGCTCAGCACCGGAGATCGGCGCCGTGGGATCCGCGCTGGTGGGGCGCACGGCGGTGGCGACCACGGGTCTCTATCCTGGCGGGCAGATCGAAATCGACGGCCGTCGTTACGAAGCGCGGTTGGAGGTGGGGTCGGCAGCGCCGGGGACGCGCGTCATCGTGCGGCGCAAAACAGATTTCGGTTTTCTTGTGGATCGTGAGGAAACCACCAGCTCATGACGCTCATCATCGTTTTATTTGCCGCGGGTGTGTTGTTACTTGTGCTCGAAGTGATTGTGCCGGGCGGTATCCTCGGTGTGGTCGGCGGCATTTGCATGCTGGTGGGCGTCGTGGTCGCATTCACGCAGTACGGAGCGAGGGGCGGTACGATCGCGACGCTCGCAGCCGTCGGCATCGTGAGTATCGCGCTCTATCTCGAATTTTTCCTGCTTCCTCGCAGTCGCCTGGCGCACAAACTCTCGATGAGCGGCACCATTTCCGGAACGAGCCAGCCCGTGGTCGGAATTCGTTCCGAGGTCGTGGGTCGTGAAGTGGTCGCAGTGACTGCGCTTGCTCCAAGCGGATATGTTGAACTGGATGGTCGTCGCTATGAAGCGTTCGCCCGGGATGGGCACACGCGCGCCGGAGAACGTCTCAACGTCATCGATCTGGATAACTTTCGTCTCATCGTGTCCAAACCTTCAACTTACGAAAAAAAATGAATCTGAGTCTGCCGTTAATCGCCGGTCTAGTTATCGTCGGCATCATCGTCCTGATCGTCGTGGCGATCATCTTCAGCCTCGTCGGGGCGTGGGTGAAAGCGCTCTTCAACGGCGCTCCCGTCGCGATGTCAAAGCTCGTGGCGCTCAAATTCGCGAGTATTCCCTACGGACTCATCGTCGATGCGCGCATCACCGCGGTGCGTGCCGGGATTGCGTTGGATGCCGACCAGATTGCGTCCCACTTTCAGGCCGGTGGTAACGTGGTCCCGACCGTGCAAGCTCTGATTGCTGCTCAGAAGGCCGGGATCGAATTGCAGTGGGACCGAGCCTGCGCCATCGATCTTGCGACCAAGGGGTCCGGTAAGAGCATCGGCGAGGCCGTCCGCACTTCGGTTGATCCCAAGGTGATCGACTGCCCCAATCCCGAGAGTGGCCGCACCACCATCGATGGCGTCGCCAAGGACGGCATTCAAGTAAAGGTGAGAGCCCGGGTCACGGTGCGCACCAATCTCGATCGCTTTGTCGGCGGTGCCAAGGAGGAGACCATTATTGCCCGCGTCGGCGAAGGTATTGTCACCACGATCGGTTCGGCCGAGAGTTATAAGACCGTGCTCGAATCACCGGATAGCATCTCGAAAGTGGTGCTCGCACGCGGCCTTGATGTTGGCACCGCGTTTGAAATTTTATCGATCGACATTGCCGACATTGACGTCGGCGAAAACGTCGGGGCGAAACTCCAGGAAGCGCAGGCCGAGGCCAATAAGAACATGGCGCAAGCCCAGGCGGAAATTCGGCGGGCGGCGGCTGTCGCTCTCGAGCAGGAAATGAAAGCGCGCGTGCAGGAAATGCAGGCGAAGGTCGTGGAAGCTCAGGCCCAAGTACCCTTGGCGCAGGCGGAAGCGTTTCGTTCCGGCCGCTTAGGCATCATGGATTTCTATCGGATGGAAAATGTCCAAGCCGACACGCAGATGCGTAGCTCCATCGCAAATCCCGAAGGTAAGAAGTAACGGAACTCAGGTTCCAAGCCCGCCGGTCTAAACCTGTGTCATTCCTATGATAGAGTGGATTCTCGAAAAACTTCCGGTTCTGATCTTCGTCGTCATTTTCCTCGGGCAGATCGTCCGGGGGATTCTGCGTTCGCGGAAGGATAATCCGGCGCCGGTGGCGAAGCCGGACGAGATGACGGCTCAGCGCCGGGCGCAGGAGATTCAGGCGGAGATCCGGCGAAAGATCATGGAGCGCCGGACTGGGGGAGGCGGAACCTTTACCGAATCCATGGCGCCGCGCGTCGAAACGCAGCTGGCGCCTCCTCCCATTATCCGGCGGGAGCTGACAAAAATGCCTGCTCCTTCCGGCAAGTCGATGAAGCGGACCTTCGAGGAGTTTGATCGCCGGGTGAAGGCGGAGCCTGTGCCCATCTCCCCGCTGATCGCTGAACGTCGAAATGCGGAGTTGGAGCGTCAGGAGCAGATTGCAGAGGACCTGCGTTCGGCGGAGGAAACACGGGTGATCGCTCTGCGGCGTGTCCGGCAGGCGGCGGAGGCCAAGGAACTCGAGGGGCGCTCTCTGAAGTCGTTGCGCACTGCCTCGAAGGGTCGACTCATGACCGATTTACGAGACCCGGAGAGTTTGAAGCGCGCCTTTGTTCTCCGCGACGTGCTCGGGCCACCCGTCGGACTGCGCTAAACCTAAATTCGGCATTTCAGATTAACCGCGGATAGACACCGATGACCCGGATAGAGAGAATTGCAGATCGAGGAGCACCTGACTTCCATTAACCCGCAAGGTGAAGTGTCCGAAATGCAATATGCCTTGGTAATCTGTGTCTATCTGTGAAATCTGTGGATCCAACTGCTTTTTAAGGCTAACGCGGTCCAAGCAGCGTCCTCCGCCGACTGCGAACGACCATCCCGCCCGATCACATTCGGCGTGAAGTGGCCCCGCTGCCGCCGGGCCCGCATATCGGTGGTTGCAAAGCCAGCCGAATCGCCGACGCTTCGCTGCTTATATTGTCATGTTGAAGAAAATTTTTGCGAAGCTGCGCAGTACATTCGCACCCTCGCCTGCCCCCAAGCCCGCTGCCACGCCGGCTGGGTCCGCTTCTGCCGCCAAGCCCGCCAGTGTGAAACCGGAGTCGCGTCGCGACGGCGGTTCCGGGCCGCGCCCCGCTCGTACCGGTGAGCCCGGAGGGCGCTCCCGCGGTCCACGAAGGGATGATGCTCATCCAGGTGGCGACGACCGCCCCCGGCGTGAATTTCAGGGTGAGGCCCGTCGCGGAGAAGGCCAGGGCCGCGGTGGCCAAGTTGGCCGCGGGTTTCAAGGACGTCGCGGCGAGGGCGGTGGTGGGCGGGGTCAGACCGGCGGGCGTGGCGGCTTTGGGCCGACGGAACGTCCCCGCAAGGACGATACGTTCGACCATCCGCGCAGCGCACCCGTCAAACCGGTGATTCCGGTTGATGTTCCGAAAATGGACACGGCCTTCACGGCCTTGGGGCTCAGCGATGCCCTCGCTTTCGGCGTGCAGGAAATGGGCTATCTCGAGCCGACTCCGATTCAAAAAGGCGCGATCCCGATCGTGTTGCAGGGTGGGGATGTGATCGGTTCAGCGCAGACCGGCACGGGCAAGACCGCGGCTTTTGCGTTGCCGATCATTCAGCGGCTTGGCGGCCACGGCGCTCTCCGGTGTTTGATCCTGGAGCCCACGCGCGAACTCGCGTTACAGGTCGAAGATGCCTTCCAGAAGTTTGCGAAGTTTACCGATCTGCGGGTGACGATCGTTTACGGCGGTGTCGGCTACGGCAAGCAGGTCGAGGACTTGCGTCGCGGCATGGATATTCTGGCGGCAACGCCGGGTCGGTTGCTGGATCATTTGGAGCAAGGGAACTGTTCGCTGGATGACATTGAAATCGTCGTGCTTGACGAAGTGGATCGCATGCTCGACATGGGATTTTTGCCGGACGTGCGCCGGATCGTGCAAAAGTGCCCGAAGGCCCGGCAGACACTGTTTTTCACGGCGACCCTTCCTCCCGAGTTGGAGCAGCTCGCCGGTTGGGCGCTGAACAAT
>CAYVDZ010000004.1:15084-17644 GCA_964450575.1 uncultured Opitutus sp. | reverse complement strand
ATCCCGTAAAGGTGGAAATCGGGCGGCAGCGGTCGCCTGCGGAAACCGTCTCGCATGCCTTTTACCCCGTGGTGGCGGCGCAGAAATTTGATCTTCTGCAACTCCTCCTTGAGCAAACTGAATTCAAGAGCGTGCTGATTTTCTCCCGCACGCGCATGGGCGCCGATCGCATCGCGCATCGGCTGCAGGGCAGCGGACATTCCGTCGGCGTGCTTCATTCTGATCGCAGTCAACGCGAACGCATTGAGGCCTTGGACGGTTTCAAGAGCGGCAAATTTGAAGTGCTGGTTGCCACGGACATCGCGGCGCGCGGCTTGGATATCGCGGGTGTCTCCCACGTGATCAATTACGACGTGCCGGAGAATGCCGAGGACTATGTCCATCGCATCGGCCGGACGGGACGGGCGCAAGCCACGGGTGATGCGTTTACCCTGGTGACCGAGGAAGATGTGCGCGACGCGCGGTCAATCGAGCGCTACATGGGGCTCGCCGTGGAACGAAAGAAAATCGAGGGCTTCCCTTATATTTACTCGGCGCTCTTTGATGAAAAGGCGCTGGCCGATACGGCCGCGGCTGCCGCCAAGCCGACCAGCCGATTGCACCGCGGGGTTCGCCGCGGGTAATTCGGATCGGCTTCGGCCCCGGTGTTCGGGGCTCGGCGAGGGGATCTGTTTCCCTTGCGTGAGCGTTCGGGAGCCGCCCGCGCGCTTTTACGGCGCGAAGGCCACGTCGTCGTCCGTCCACATTTTCCGATCGGGGCCGGCGCTGCGAATTTCCATCCGCGTTGCACTCTCGGCATGAAAGAAAAACGGTGTGCTCCAGCGGTCCACCAGTTCGCCTTCGCGATTAATTGCCGGATGATCGGCCGGAACAAGTGCAAGCCGGAGCGGATTCTTCCCGGCTAAGGCAGCGGTGATCTCTGCGTTGGTTCCCGTCGGGTTTCCCGTCTGGAGGAAGTTGCTCTGAAACGTTCCTACGATTTCAGCAACGAGGCGCAGGTCGCGATGAATGTCACTCGCCGGTGCGTTGAGTTCGTCCGCCAGCGTAGAGCGTTCTGCGGCCGCTGCGCCAGCGCCTTCGGCCCGGGCCGGCGAAGAACGCGAGGCTGACGCGGGACTCAGAGCGCTGCCCGCGGGCTGTGATTCGGGTGCGACGGCGGTTCGTTTCGCCATCCGTGAGACCACGGTCCACAGCGCGAGGACGATAAGCAGCAGGAGGATCAGGGAGACAGCACGTTTCACCGTGGAGTAAACAAGCTGAGCCATTCAGTCCGCGCAAGCTTCCGGGGGTGAGACAGACATTCCTGTCTGTCTTCTGCTCAGGAGGAGGCTAGTCCAAAATCCAAAACGGCCACGCACGTTCAATGAACCTAAATTCAGCAGTTTATTTAACCACAGATTACACGGATGAGCACGGATACGGAGGATTACTAAAGAAGAGGCACCTAGCCGTAATTCACCCGCAAGGTGAAGGGTCTGTCATTTATAATGCCTTGGTAATCTGTGCTTATCTGTGGAATCTGTGGCTTCAACTGCATTTTCCAGGATGAATCAATCCGCACTGACAAATGATCCACTGAACGGCAGGAGGGAACAGGCAGGAATGCCTGTTTCACTTTGGTTAGCCCACCGCCGCAAGCTCGGCGGTGATGAGTTCATTGGCGCGCGCTTTGGCATCGATCAGCGGCACCTCGCCTTTATCCAGTTTTGCGATGAAGCGCTTTTGTGCGAGGTAGTCCTTATTGATCACTCCTGCTTTGCTTTGCAGCATCCGCCACGCTTTGCGCCGCTCCACGGCGAAGAGCACCATCTGCCGCGAAACCGAGTAGAATTTGATCTTACCGTTTTGCTCCGACTTGATATAACAACCGAAGTTCGGGGCGAAGCTCCGATGGTTCGCATCAAAGACCCGACGATGAATGACATCATCCTGCGTGATGAAGAGCAGCATATCATCCAACGCGACCAGCTTGGCGGCCTCCTCTTCCTTGATCGACTTCACATGCTTGCGGAAGCGGCCTTCGGTGAGCGCCCAATGCGCCACACTGAAGTTATATTCTTCCCCGTTGCTGGCGAATTTCGTCCGCCACCAATCGCGATCCATCGTGGGATTCCCTTTCAGATCAAAGGCCTCCTGCGACGTCTCGCCTTTGCGCGGATTGAACACGAACTCCGGCATTCCGCGCGCGTCGCGAACGAGCTTCGCCTGATCCGCACTCATGTTATCGGCCACGGCATGCTCCGGTTGACACGTGGTATAGCACTGGAAAAACGCGGTGCCGCGATACTCCAGGCCATCGAGGATCGCCTTATATAGTTTGGCAGCGTTGGCCATCGACACTTGCGCCACGAACGGCGAGCCGTGTCCACTCGTGAACGCTTCCGCTACGTTCTTCTTTTCGATCAACTTGCCCTGCGAGGCGATGCCGAACTGGTTCATGTCATAGCCGCCGAGCATCGTGGATGAATCGGAATTCTGTCCGCCGGTATTGGAGTAAACCTGCGTGTCGAGCATCAGCATCTTCACGTTCGGACGGTTCTGCAGGATCACTTTTGAGACG
>CAYVDZ010000004.1:0-15074 GCA_964450575.1 uncultured Opitutus sp. | reverse complement strand
ACTTTGGAGACGTTCTGGAACCCGATATCGCCGAGTGCGCCGTCACCGCCGATGACCCAGACTTTCGGTAGCTCGCGAATTTCCTGCTCCGTCATCAACGAATCATCGAGATGGGTGAACGTGAAATAATCCGCCTCCGTCGCGACGTTCTCCACCCGTTCCAAAAGTGCGTCCGCGAGACGCTCCGGCACGACGGAGCGACGCGCATGATTGATGATCGTCGACTCGGCCATCAGCCACGAGATGGTGGCCCCGTCCTGGAAGAGTGAGTTCATCCAGGGATACGGATGCGGATTGGACGGCGGCGTGGAGCCATAAACCGTATTACAGCCCGTGCTGGCGCCCATCATCATCACGGACATGCCGTTCGCCTGCCGGCCGTCCACCGACTGGAGGTCCTTGTGATTGAAGGCGTCCTGACGCATCACCGTCGCGAGTCCGTTGATGATTTGCTCATCGGTGATCCGACCGTGCTGCGTCTCGTAGTCGGCAATCCGCCGGGCGGTGTCCTCATCGTTTTCTCCACCCAGACCGAGAATGACGTGGGCGAACGTCTTCCGGAATAATTCATGTTCCTGCGGATGTCGGCCCAGGATCGCCTCGAGCCGGACCATGCCTTCCTTTTCCAATCGATCGGCCTTCCCGCGCAGCCGGTCGGCTTTCTTATGATACAGTGGACGCATATACGCCTCGGTCACGCTGGCGGCCGCCCGAAGGATGCTCTTTTCCCCACAGCCGGCGCACGCGCCGTCGCCCGAGACGAGCGCTTCGTAGTTGCGCCGGACCATCAGGTGATTCCGCAACGCGGCCTCGCGCGAGTTCGCGGCGTCGCTATCATTATAGAGACCGAGGAATTTTTGTGGCGTATCCGGTAGCAGCCTCGAAAACACCTGGGCCGTGGTCAGTTCGGCGTTGAGCTGCTCGGTTTCGCGAGTCATACGCAGGGCGTCGTGATCGCCGCAGACTTGCACGCATTCACCGCAGCCTTTGCAGAGGTCGGAGACAAAGATCGAGAACAGACCGCCCGCGCCCGGCGTTTTGGCTTCGAGGGAGCGAAAGATCGCCGGAACGTTGTTATAGGCGATCGGCAGCTTGTCCATGATGCCGATCAGCTCGGCCTTGGCCCTTTCCGAAACACCCGGCAGCGCGGTCACCTCGTCACGAATGATGTCCTTGAACGGCAGCTTCGCCTTGGCCTTCACCGCTTCGTTCATGCGGGCTCGGGCGCGTTGTTCCAGTCCGACGAGCTCGGCACCGAAGGCCCGCCGATCAGCGACCTCGGTAACATAGTTGTTGATCGCGGTCTTGAGTACCGTCGTGACTTCCTGCGCGGTGTTAGGGAGCGCGGTGTCGGGACAGGCGGTGATGCATTCCATGCACTGCGTACAGTTTTCCGCAATATACACGGGCGTCTCGCGTCGGGCGACGTACTTGGATTGGGTCGCTCCGGTGCCGGCTCCCATGATACCAACGGACGCGAGGGCGCCCGCCGGCTGATGGTAGCCAAGGCCGCTGCGGTATTCAGAATCGAATTTCGCGAGCGTCTGCAGAGGCGCGCGGGCGGCCTGTTCCGGCGGCATTGCGATCGACGAGCAGCCCGCGGCACTGCAACCTGCGGTGGGGATGATGGCGTGATCGCCAATGGGCTTCAGCAACGGGTTGCGCATCGAGGAACGGTCGGCATCGTCCGCGCGCCCGTACTTGATCTCGGTGACGCGTGAGAAGCCTTCGTTCATCACCGTCATGTTCGAAACGACGACGGCTTCACCGAAGCGTCCGAATTTTTTCACATACTGTTTGTGAACGACGTTTTGAAACTGATCCTCCGTGATCCCGAACGTCTTCAGGAACGGCGAAACGCGGAAGAATCCGCCGAGAAACGAATTTCCCTGCATGCGCAGTTGCAACTCCGTTTGGGTCGTCGCCTTGCGCGCTATATCAAAACCGGGAAGAATGAAGATGCGAATGTTATTATCCGCAATCCATTGCCGGTATTTCACCGGCACCCGTTCCCACGCAATTTCGGGCGACTCGTTGGACTCCCAGACGAGACTTCCTCCTTTTTTCAAACCTTCGAGTGGGTTGGTGTGAGTAAATGCTTTCGGGTCACAGCACAGCACCACGTCCACGTGATTCAGCTCACAGTTCACTTTGATCGGCGAAGGCGCGACCGTGAGATAGTAGTTGGTCGGCGCGCCTTTTTTCTCCGATCCGTATTTGGGGTTGGCCATGACATACACCTTCTCGACGAGAAACCCGTCGGCATCATACGTTGGGTTTTGCTCGGAAATAAACGTCCCGAGATCACCAATAATGGAGCCAAGATTCTTGCCCGTTGTAATCATGCCCCAGCCTCCGATCGAGTGAAAGCGAACCGCGATCACGCCCTCGGGTAACAGCGAGGGTGTATCCTTGCTGATCACGGCGTAGGGGTGATCCACGCCGAGGACGAAATACGTTTCGCCATCCCGGGCGGTCCGCCCGTCCTTGCGCGCTGTCTGGCCAACGACAAATTCGTACGCCCCCAAGGTGTGTTCGGGCCGGAAGTCACGGGAGCCGATGCCATAAGCGCCGCGGAAGAGGCGCGGTGTTTCCTCAGGTGTCAGGGCCGGCAACGGACCGGACCCGAATTTCGCGGCTTCGTTTGCTTTTCCGAGGGCGACGCGGATATCGCGGGCGAGCGGATTATCACCGGACAACCCCTCATCGGTGCGCTCCAGAATAATCACGTTCTTCTTGCCGCGCAGTGCGTTGATCACGGCTGCCTCGGGGAACGGGCGGATGACGTTGATATGAATGGAGCCAACCTTGGCCGCGCGTTGCTCCCGGAGATAATCGCAGGCGGCCTCGATGTTATCCGCGGCGCAACCGAGTGAGATGAAGACGGTATCGGCATCCTCCGTGCGGTATTCGTGGATCAGGCCGTAACGCCGGCCGGTCAACGCGCCGAATTCCGCGAAGGCCGTCTCGAGCATCGGCAGAATGTGCTCATTGAAATTGTTCCGACGCGCGACGACGCCGTTCATGTGGTGCTCCTGATTCTGCACAGGCCCGAGGAGCACGGGGTTCCGCAGATCGATCATCTGCGGAACGCGTCGGCGGGTTGGGCCGAACAGTTCGCGTTGGGCCGGAGTGGGACACGGGATCTGGTCGTCGACCGCGCCGAGGAACTCGCGGAGAAACTCGGCCTCGGGCGCGAGGTACATGCGCTCGCTGTGCGTGGTGAGCATGCCGTCCTGGATGTTCATGCCCGGGTTGAGCGAGAGTTCGTTGACCTTGCGCAAGATGATTCCCTGATCCGCAGCTTGTTGCGCGTCCTTGGCGATCAGCATCGTCCACCCGGTATCAAGGGCGGCGTTGAAATCATCATGACCGCAATGAACGTTCAGGGCGTGCTTGGTCAGGGCGCGTGCCCCGACCTCCAGGACCATGGTGGAGAGTTTTCCCGGAGCGTGATAATACTGCTCCATCGCGTACACGATGCCCTGGCCGGAGGTGAAATTGACCGTGCGGCGACCCGTCACGGCATAGGCGGTGGCGCCCCCTTGGGCGGCGTGCTCACCTTCGGTTTCCACGGCGACTTTTTGCTGCCCCCACACGTTGAGTTCGCCCTGCGCATAGGAGGCTTGATAGATTTCCCCACCTTCCGTGGACGGCGTGATGGGATAGAATACACCGCCCTCGGTAATCCGCGTTTCAACGTATTGCGTGACCAGCTGGTTGCCGTTGCACGTAACACGAATACCTGGGTATTTCGGCTTCGCATGCGCTGCCGGGTTCGGCATCGGCGCCACGTCCGAATTGGAAATCAGTTTCGACGCAGGGGCGGACTCACCGGCAGCGGAAGTGCTCATAGGGATAACAGCTGGGGCGCGAGAGGGGCGCGTTGAGGGGGGAGAGCGCGATGAGGGGGAGTCGCGCTCGGAAAGCAATGAAGTCAATGGCGGGATCATTGCAATGGCGCAAAGATATTTCACCCGCGAAGACGAGATTCGTGCGTCATCAATCCCTTGCGGGGCCTCCTTATAGGGAAATCCGCACCCTGGTCGCGTGCCGGAAGCTTTTTGTGAACGGCATATAATCCGGATTATCGTCCTTTTCGGCCAGGATTTCGTCCCACCGATCAAAGCGCGTCAGCGGCGCGACCAAGAGGGGACCGAACTTCGAGATCGCCCCTTCCCGGGTCAAGCCACGCTGCTTCGTACCTTTTTTGCCCACCGTGACGCAAAATTGTGGCCGGGGAAAAGTGAGAGGAACACGCTGTCGCGATGAGATCCTTCACTCAAAGTAGGAACGCCGAAATGCTCGCGGCGGTGGAACGCCGAGAGCCGCAGCCGACGAGTTATCCGGCACCGGTGGCGGTCTGGCAGTTTGGAGACGACCTCACGTTTGTCGGCCTGTCGGGAGAAGTGGTGGTCGACTTCGTACCCTTGATCGAGAAGGCAATCGGCCCTCTCCCAGTGTGGATCAGCGCGTACTGCAACGCTGTGTTTGGCTACATTCCTTCGGCGCGGGTGGTGGCGGAAGGCGGTTATGAAGCGCGTGGGATCTATACCATCAACGGCTTGTTCACCGCCGAAGCGGAGAGTGTATTGGTGGACAAAGTACGTGAACTCAGTGTGCGCGCGGGCCGCAAGCCGGTGCCTTGACGTGGGAGTGGTCCATTCGTCTCGGCGTGGTTCTCACGGGCGCCCGGACCGCTCCCGGGTTCACGACAACTCGCGTGCAGGCCTCACCGACCTGCGCCCACCGGTGCGTTATCGATACGTTATATTTTTGGCACCCGAATGGTGCTGATCATCGCGCTGCCGCTGAGCAGATAGAGGAGCGACACGGGATGGAGCACCGCGCCACCGAGGGTCCATTGGCCGAGCCAGAGATTGGCGCCGATGCGGTCTTGCGAGTAAAGTACCGCGAGGAAAGCCACCAGCGCAACGCTCGTGGGAATGGGGGTACCTTCGAAGTACTTTACCTTGCCGCTATCGTCCGCGAGCGCATCAGAGGTGGCGTTGAAACGCGCCAGGCGGCTGATCCCGCAGACCACGAAATAGAGCAGGATCGCGACATCGAGCGCTCCCCGCAGACCCATGGCAAAGCCGAGCGCTGCCGGGGCCATTCCAAATGAGATGACGTCGGCGAGCGAGTCGAGGTCAGCGCCGAGCAACGACGTATTTCTTCGCCACCGCGCCACCCGCCCATCCGCGAAATCGAAGAGGAGCGCGACGGGCAGCAGGATGATGCCTACGACGAGCCAACGATCCTCTGCGGTGACCAGGTATTGCATGGCGGCGAGCACGGAGCCGCTGCCGCAAAGGCCGTTTCCCAAGGTCAGGAAATCCGCCAGCACGAACGAGCGGATCATGGAAAAGCGGCGTCGCTTCAAGGGCGGATTCGGTTCGGTGGACACCATTCCTTATAGTATCCCATCCGCGGAACACGTTCCGCATGGCAGAGCTACGAATTCTTTCTTTAGGATGGGGTCGGGCGAAGGCCCGGCCGTGCTCGCGGCGACGTACGAACGGGATGGCCGCTGCTCTTGTCCACTTC
Source organism: uncultured Opitutus sp. (assembly GCA_964450575.1). Classification (GTDB taxonomy): domain Bacteria; phylum Verrucomicrobiota; class Verrucomicrobiia; order Opitutales; family Opitutaceae; genus ER46. Next base: position 9,527 of record CAYVDZ010000004.1, on the reverse strand, counting down.
GCCGCGCAAAGCCAACTTCAGACTATGGCGCGCGCCCTGATGTCAGGGTGCGGTGGCGGCCAGCCGTGTGATCGTGTTGCCAACGGCTTGAACTTTGCGGCGGAAGATTTTGTCGCCGTTGGTCACGTAGAGATATTCCCGGTTCGGACCGGAGGGCACGCAGCTGGTGAGCGGCTTGTCCAATTGCGGCTTGATTAAAACGCCGCAGAGCCGACCGGTGGGATCGAAGACTTGCAGCCCCACCGCCGAGGTTACGTAGTAGCGACCGAGGGTGTCGCTGGTCATGCCATCCCCACGTGACGCCTTTTGATACGGGGGTGGTTCGTTGAATTTGAATTCGCCCTTCGGGTCGATGGGACGGCGCAAGGTCATGTACGGGCCCTTGGCATCCAGCGTGCCATGATCGGGCGAAAGCGTGATGCCATTTGGATTCAACAGGCCAGTATCGGCGGCTCGTTTTTCCTTCGTCTTTGTATCCAGAAAGGTGATCTGTTTTTTCCCGGTCTCGGTAATATAGATGTGGCCGTGATGCGTGACGACCAAGTCATTGGGCTGAACGTCCTCGGACATGATCGCGATCGCACCCGTGGCCGGAGTGATGGCAATCACGCGACGCTTCGCTCCCTGGCAAGCGTAGAGCCGGCCATCGGGGCCATACTTCATGCCGCCTACGCCTTCATCGCTGAGTTTCGTTTTCGTGCCGTCCGGTGCGATTCGATACACGCCGGCCGCGGGCGGCCGCATGTCGGAGAAATAAAAGTTGCCAGCCTCGCCCGTACAAGGGGCGTCGGCGAACGCGAGGCCCTCGATTACGGGCATCCAGCCTTCACCTTCGATCAGGAGGCGGTGCAAGGTCATGTCTACAGCGAGGTCGCCTTTGGTGACGATTTGCGGGATGTGTTTTTCCTTGCGCCAGAGCCAACGCAGGGCGTCGGGGAAGATCGAACCGCCAGATAGATCCAACGGCAAAATGGGTCACCCCAGGCGTCGCACACGGTTCACGCGTGGACGCCTGAGGCATTGAGGACGCTGAGAGCGTCCGGCCACCGTGGCGAAATACCTTCACCGCCGGCGACCGTCGAGAAACCCAACTAACTTTATGCTGGGACTGGGTACTCGAACACGGTCTTGCGAACGGCACCATCGGGAAGGGCGACTGCGAACTGGAGGAATCGCGAGCGTGACTTGAGCACTTTCGCGACCTCGGTCTGCGGCCAGTATATACGGGAGAACGCCGAAAGTTTCTCGGGCTTTCCACTCATCGCTCCCAGTTCGACTGCTTTCTGCGCGTCAGGATCTGAGTGCCGCGCTTTCACCTGAATGAAAACATCGACGTCGCTCATTCTGACAGCGGCGGTGAGATAACTGCAGAAGCCAATGAGGAGCCACGCGCCTTCAAACGGGCTGGCCGTCGTCGAGGGCTGGCGTATCCGAGGCGCGGATGCGAAGATCTGCGTCGAGCTTGGGAAGAAGACGCTGAAGATCGGAGAGAAGCGCGCGACGGTCGACCATGAGAATGGGCTAATTTCGAGAATCGCGCAGGTAATTGAAGAGACCGAATCCGGTGGACGATTCGTCGAGCGCGCCCGTTTTGCGGAAATACGTGTGCGATTCCTCAAACGAGCCAAACGGCATGCGAGAGTTGATGTCGATGAGCTTGTGGGCGAAGGCCACATAGGCGTCGGCGTCTCCACGAAGGGTGAGCGCCTCGAGCACCGTCAGGTAGTCGGTGCGCAGGGAAGTGGGCAGAATCAGGCGCGCCTGACCGGCGGCTTCGAGTTCGGCATTCATGCCGAGGCGGCAGATGCGGCCATTGCCGTCGTTGAAGGGGTGAACTTCGGCGACGAAAAAGAGGGCATAGAGCGCGCGGGCGCTGGGCGAGGGCAGGTCGCGGATCGGGACCCAGCCGCGGGCGAGCGTTTCTGTGACCAGCTCGGGAGCGACAAAGACGCGGGCACCAAACTCATTGTTCTTCTTCTTGAAAACGCCGGGCTCAATCGCGAGGCGGCTGGCCATCATGCGCGCGTGGCGGCGCTTGAGCAGGTACAGCAGATGGGGAACGTCGCGGGGCACTTCGCCGCTGATGTTGGGATCGATGATCAGGCGGTAGGTCTCCCGAATGTCATGAGCATCGTCGGGACGCTTTTGCTCCAAGACTCGGGCGGGGTCCTGATCGTAAACGATGACGCGGGCCTCATCCACGGTGAATTTGGTGCCCTCGATGAAGTTGGAAAAATAGGCCTCCCAAAAGGCGCGAAGCTCGAGTTCCCGGACCGCTGGCCGACGTAGTTCGGCGAAGGTTTCGGTTGCAAGGCGGGCGTGAAGGCGGCGGAAGAGCCGGATGCGCTCGGGATCATAGGGATGCCCGGAGGCGCGGGCGCGCGCCAGGTCTGTGGTCAGGCGATAAGCTGAGGGCCGGCCTTGGAGGGCCGTCGCCAGTGCGTCGAGCTGCTGTTGCTCGCGGGTCCAACCGTGCTGGGCGGCGAGAGTGGCGGCTTTCTTGCCGCAGTGTCTCCAGCCAACTCAATCCATAGGTGCGGAGATGGCGATCCAGCCAGTGCTCCAGCTCCTCAAGCGCATCCATCACGGCAATGTCACGCGGCGTCGCCGACGCATAGAACGCCGGGAGATCGCGCCGTGCCGCCGCCAGCCGATTATCTGCGTCTTCGTAAGGTATCGGTTCGTTTGCCAGATTCGTTGAGTTACCCGCTCTCTGCGTCGGACGCAAGGAACGCTCGATTCGGCGGTCCCTCCGGGGTCAGCCAAACGCGAGGGTCAGCGTGAGCGATAGTCGTTCCAACTACCAAGAACACGTTCAAATGCATCGCATCCGCTTGCTTCCAATGTGGCATGCGCATTGCGTCATGAACCTCGCCCACGCGCCTCCCCTCATGCGGACCTTCTTCCGGTTAAATGCGTCTTCCTCCCATCCTCCGGCCATCATGATACTTCCTTCCTTCCGATTCCTGACCGCACTTTTCACGATGGCATTAGCTGTGCCGCACGACCTGCGCGCCGGTTTGGACTGGCCAGGCTGGCGCGGGCCGGATCGCACCGATGTTTCGAAAGAAACCGGACTGCTGAAATCATGGCCCGAGGGCGGACCCAAGCGCGTCTGGCTCTACGAGAATGCCGGCAGCGGCTACTCGGGTCCCGCGATCGTGGCCGGGAAGTTCTTCACCTTGGGCACGCGCGACGGCAACGAGATCCTCCTCATCCTCGATGCCAACACGGGCAAGGAGCTTCGCGTGGTCAAACTGGGAGACGTACTCGACAACGATTGGGGGGACGGCCCCCGTGGTACGCCCGCCGTCGACGGGGATCGCGTCTACGCCCTGAGCGGGCGGGGTGATCTCGTTTGTATCCAAATCGCGGATGGAAAAGAACTCTGGCGCGTAACGATGAAAAGCCTCGGCGGCGCCTTGCCAAAATGGGGCTACACCGAATCCGTGACAGTCGATGGCAACAAGGTGCTCTGCACGCCCGGCGGTTCCAAAGGAGCGATTGCGGCACTCGACAAACTGACCGGCAAAGTCATCTGGCAAAGCAAGGAATTCACCCCGCCGGCGCACTATTCCTCGATTGTACCCGCGACGATGCATGGCGTCGCACAATACGTACAGCGAACGGAAACCAAGGTCGTCGGCATCAAGGCCGATGACGGCAAGCTGCTCTGGGAAACTTCATTTCCAGGACGAACAGCCGTGATCCCAACTCCGATCGTCCGGGACAACGAGGTCTACGTCACCGCGGGGTACGGCTCAGGTTCCAAGATGGTCCGGATCGGCCCGGGCCACGAGGTCACCACCGTCTACGAAAACAAGGTCATGAAGAACCATCACGGCGGCGTGGTTCTGATTGGGGACTATTTATACGGGCATGCCGACCCAGGTTGGGCGTGTCAGGATTTCAAGACCGGTGAAGCGGTCTGGATGCATCGCGGCTTCGGCAAAGGCGCGGTTGGCGCGGCCGACGGCATGCTCTACGCCGTGGAAGAAGTCAGCGGCGCCGTGGTGCTGGTCGAGGCCTCGCCCAACGGATGGCAAGAGAGCGGCCGGTTTACGCTCGATCCGCAAACGAAGATCCGCAGTGCCCGCGGGCGCATCTGGACCCATCCGGTCATCAGTCACGGCAAACTGTATCTGCGCGACCAGGACATCATCTATTGCTACGACGTCCAAGCGCCATGAGCGCGACTTCCTGTTTATATAGGCTGTTGTTTGCGCCGGGGCACTGGAGCAATGACGCCCTCTCGGCGCGATCGCTCGTCACGATCCGATTCGGTTAACGACCGAGTCGGTAGAGATGGGTTTTTGAACGCACAAACAGCGCCTTCCCTGCTACCGCCGGTGAAGCCATGAAGCCGGCTTCGAGTTTGTTTTCTGCGAGCACTTTGAATTCACGGCCCGCTGCGATCACGGGGCAGTGACCGTTCTCATTGAAAAAATAGATCCGGCCATCGGCGTAAATGGGAGAGGCGGAATAGTTGCCCAGACCGGGTAGACGCTCGCGCCAGATGAGCTCGCCCGTTTTGGCTTCCAGACACGACACGATACCGGTGTCCTGATGGATCATGAAAAGGAGGTCGCCGACCAGCAGCGGCGACGGGCGATTCGGCACATTGGTTGTGGCCTTCCAGGCCACATGGGTGTCGGTGACCACACCGGCGCCGCCGAGCTTCACCGCCCAGAGTTCCCCTCGGGCCAGGCCCGTCGCGGTGAAGACCATGCCGTGTCCATAGACCGGGCACACGGTGCCGGAATGGTGTTTATTCTCCTCCACCCGCCAGAGCTCCCGCCCGGTCGCGGGATCGTAGCAGTACGTCGCCTTCGATCCTGCACTCAGCAGGTAGGGCTGACCCTCGTGGGTAATAACCAGAGGCGTCGAAAATGCCTTGCGAAAGTCGCCATCACGGAGCGGCTTGCCTTCGGAGGTAAGGTCCTGGAAATCGACGGAGCGATCCGTTTTCCACACCGTCTTCCCGTTGTTCTTATTCAGCGCGATGATATATTGCTGGTCCGCACCATCGAAGTGGAGGATCAGCAGGTTCCCCCAGAGCGTCGGAGAGGAGCCGGCCCCGCGCCAGTGATTGCACTCCAGGTCCCGACGTTCCCAAAGCACGCGGCCTGTCTTTGGATCAAGGCACGCTGTTCCCGGGGAACCAAACGTTATATAGACGCGTCCTTCCTCGATCACAGGCGTCGGCGAACCATAACTATTAAACCGATCCGCATATTGCGGCTTTTCGACGTCGAACAGTTTTAGGTCATGGAGAATTTTTCCAGTGTCACGATCGACCGCGAGGGCGAAGAGCTCGCGCCCGTCCTCGGTTGCCGTCGTGAGCCAGACTTGATCGCCCCACACCACCGGTGAAGACCATGCTTTGCCATGAAGGGGCGTCTTCCAGGCGACGTTTTCCGTTTCGCTCCAGATCAACGGAAGGCCGACCGACTGGGAAATCCCCTGCCCTGTCGGACCACGAAACTGGGGCCAGTTCTCCGCCGCACGCGCCGGCAAGGCGACAAGGAACGAGATCGCGAGGAGCAGCGGACCGAATGGGAAACGGGAGATTTTGAGCATGACGGGGGGGCGGAAGGACGAGTCACGTAAGGGGTGCGCACGGTTTGCCGCGGATACGGGTCGGAACGCAACAAAAACCACGTGACGAAACCATCTCTCCCACCACGCGGACCCTTGCGCGCTCCTTTTATAATGACCGGCGTTGAAATGGGTCGGTTTTAGGCATCGATTTCATGGGACCCCCTCAGGCTCATGAAAAAAATCACCCTTCTGTTCCTCGCGGTCCTGGCTCTCGCCGGACTGTCGGCCCAAACCTCCAGTCCCTATCTCGCGCTGGGGCCGATGATCGGGCACACCGCCCCAAACGACACCCGCATCTGGGCGAAGGCCTCGCAGGCCTCCCGACTCGCCGTCCGGATCGGCCTCGATGCCGATCTCATTAACGCGCGTATCGTCAACGGACCCGCGCTCGGTCGGGAGAGCGACTTCATGGGCCATGTCCTCATCACCGGGCTGCAGCCCGCGACCACGTATTACTATACGGTCCTCCTTGACGGACAGCCGGCCATGGTGCGGCCCCATCCTTCCTTTACAACCGCGCCCGCCATTGGCGAGGCCGGACGAACCCGGATCGCGTTTTCCTCATGTGTCGGTCGCAGCGGCTTTCAAACCGCGGCGATCTGGGCAGAGATGTCGGCGCGCACGCGTTTCGACCTGTTGTTGATGTTGGGCGACAATCACTATGCCGATTCAACCGTGCCCGAGGTCCAACGCCGCGCCTACTACGACCATCGCAGCGCCCTCGGTTACGCCGAGATCACGCGTCGGGTTCCCACGTATGCGATCTGGGATGATCACGATTACGGCCCGAATGACTCCGATCGAACCGCGAAGGGAAAAGAAGTTTCGCTGCAAACCTTCCAACAGTTCTGGGCGAATCCCAGCTACGGCCAGCCCGATGATCCCGGGGTCTATTTTAAGTTATCCCGCGGAGAGATCGATTTCTTCATGCTCGATAATCGGTATCACCGCTCCCCGAACATCGCCCCTGACGATGGCACCAAAACGATGCTCGGGGCGGCCCAACTGGCCTGGCTGAAACGCGAGCTGCTCGCGTCGAAAGCCAAAGTGAAGTTCATCGCCAGCGGCAGCGAATGGGAGAAGAACGGGCACCGCGACTCGTGGACCAGCTTTCCGCGCGAGCGTGATGAGATCTTCGGATTTTTGAGCGAGCACGATGTGCCGGGCGTGATTTTTCTCTCGGGGGACCGGCATTTCACCGGCGCGTACCAAATTAATGGACGCTTCATCGAGGTTACCTCGGGGCCGCTCGGCGCTCCCACCACCAACGGTATTAACAAACCCGATATGTTTCTCAACTTGGTGGAAGGCACGATGGGTTCGGTGTTCGACGTCGATACAACCGGCGCCGTGCCGAAAGTAACGCTGGAGGTCTATCGCGGGGGCGGCGGCAAGATCCACGAGCGCACCTTCACGTGGGACGAGATCAACGGCCGCACCAGGATTCCCACGTTGCCGCCCTCACCGCCGCAACCGCCCAAAGCCACACCGAAGAAGAAATGATCACCCGCTCTGAACCACGCGTTTCGAGGGAATTTCGAAGCTCCGGAGTTGAATCGAAGACAGATGCGGGAACGACCAGCCACCGCGATTCCTCAGCTCTTGTTTCACTCGGTTACCCTCGGTAGAGTCCTTGATTGGCCAAACGTGGTGTGAACAGATCAAGTTTTCCAAACCTCAGATTTTTTAACCGCTGATTACGCCGATCTCGCGGATAAGACCGAGAATACCTTCAACTATCCGCTCCATCCGCGAAATCTGCGGTTGATCGATATCTGAACCTCAACGGCCTGCAGCACCGCCTCGCTGAGAATAGATCGATGTCGCGAATAGGCTGAGTTTCAAATACGGACAAACTCCATCCCCGCCTAGACTCGGACGGCTTTTCGGCGAAGGGTAACTCCCTGTGTCCCTATCCGATCTTCCTGCTCCGATCCGTCCCGCTGATCCGTCGTCAGATCCCGCCGGCTGGCGTTTGGAACACTCCTATGCGCAGTTGCCGGCCTTGTTTCATGTCGCCGTCGCGCCGACGCCCGTACGCGCGCCGCGGCTCGTCGTGTTGAATCGTCCGCTGGCCGAGTCGCTGGGTTTGTCGAGCAACCCACTGGCGGACGACGAGGAAACAGCGGCGCTTTTCGCGGGCAACCGCCTGCCGCCCGGCTCGGTCCCACTGGCGCAGGCGTATGCAGGACATCAATACGGACACTTCACCACGTTGGGCGATGGACGGGCGATCCTGCTCGGCGAGCAGATCACGCCTCGCGGCGAGCGCTTCGACATCCAACTCAAGGGATCGGGCCCGACGCCGTTTTCCCGACGCGGCGATGGCCGGGCAGCACTGGGTCCGATGCTGCGCGAATATATCATCAGCGAGGCCATGCATGCGCTCGGGGTGCCCACGACCCGCAGCCTGGCGGTCGCCGCCACGGGCGAGGACGTGTGGCGCCAGAGTTCACTGCCCGGAGCGGTGCTCACGCGAGTCGCAGCCAGCCACATTCGCGTCGGTACCTTCGAGTGGGCGGCAGCCCGCGGTGACGAGGCCGCGCTGCGCGCGCTCGTGGCCTACACGGTGCGACGTCATTTTCCGGAGCTCGCGGAAGCCGGGAACCTGCCGCAGGCGCTCCTCGTTGCGGTGATTGAACGACAAGCCTCGCTCGTGGCGCAGTGGCTGCGAATCGGCTTTGTTCATGGCGTCATGAATACCGACAACATGGCGCTTTCCGGCGAGACGATCGACTACGGTCCCTGCGCTTTTATGGATGCGTATGATCCGGCCACTGTATTCAGTTCCATCGACGCCCACGGCCGCTATGCCTATGGAAATCAGGCGCGGATCGCGCAGTGGAATCTGGCTCGCCTCGCGGAGGCCTTGTTGCCCGTGCTGCACGTCGAGAAACAGCCGGCTCTCGCGTTGGCCAATGAAGCGATCGCCGGGTTCACGGCTCGCTTTCAACACCACTGGCTCGCGGGCATGCGACGGAAACTCGGTTTGTTCACAGAAGAACCGCAGGACGAGGGTCTCATCGAAACGCTGCTCGCGTGGATGCTGAAAACCAAAGCCGACTTCACCAACACGTTTGCCGCGCTGGCGCTGGACATGCGGCCGGATCCCACCGTCCGCGACGACCCGGAGTTTATCCAATGGCATGCAGACTGGCTGGCGCGCCTGAGCCGACAGTCGCAAGATGCGGCGGAGTCGGAAGCACTGCGGCGCGCGCACAATCCGGCGTTCATCCCGCGCAACCATCACGTGGAAGCGGTGCTCGGCGCGGCCAACGAGGGGGACCTACGCGCAATGGAGCGTCTCCTGGAAATACTGGTTGCGCCGTATGATCATACGCGCCATGCGCCCGAGTACCGGTTACCCAACGCGGCCGGTGGAGCTGATTACCGGACTTTCTGCGGAACCTGAACTCGAAGATTTCCATCGCAGGAACGCTGCGCAGCACAGTAACACGACATCCTGTTACTGCTGGCTTGTCCGCCTGTTAAACAGGGAGAAGACCAGCTTCGAAGCGTGTATCTCCCTCGCGCAGAAATTGGCATCTGGCGGACTGTCCCCTCGGAGCCCTCTGCTCTGGAGGTAGCGCCGGACTATCCTCATCCATGAATTCAGCCACATCTTCAGAGTTCTGGCTGAAGCAGCTCATCAGCTCTCGCACGCCGAGTTTCTTCGCGGCAGATACGTAAAAAACCCTGCTTGGATTTCACCCAAGGAAGAGCGACTGGCCCGGCCGTTCACGCCACGGAATAAAGCCGGATGGGAAGTATCTTACGATAATTCCCTTCGCGCCGCAATCTGCTGGCTGGATCGCCGCTGATAGAACTCAAGGAGAACGGAGGCGAATCCAGTCTCAGACATCCTGATCCCCGGCGGGGAACCTTCGAACAGCGTGGAATTGATCTGAGCCCCGTTGGGGCGCATC
>CAYVDZ010000003.1:0-27933 GCA_964450575.1 uncultured Opitutus sp. | reverse complement strand
GCATGACGTTCTCCCTCATGCTCTGGGCTCCTTCCTGGGGTGGCATGCTCAACGGCCTCCTCACCTTACGCGGCGCCTGGCACAAGCTACGCACCGATCCGGTCCTCAAGTTCATGGCCGCCGCCGTTACCTTCTACGGCATGGCGACGTTTGAGGGACCTCTCCTCTCGATCAAATCGGTCAATGCGCTGGCTCACTATACCGACTGGATCATCGGCCACGTGCACGCGGGCGCCCTCGGCTGGAACGGCTTTATGGCCGCCGGCATGATCTACTGGCTCCTGCCCCGGCTCTGGAACAAGCCGCTTTATTCCGTCTCCCTCGCCAATGTTCACTTCTGGATCGGTACCGTCGGCATCCTGCTTTACGTCGCCGCCATGTGGACCAGCGGTATCATGCAGGGCCTCATGCTCAACGCCACCACCGATGGCGGCATGGCCCTGGCGTATCCTAACTTCCTGGACACGCTGAACTCGATCCGCCCGATGATGCTGATGCGGGTGATCGGCGGCACCCTCTATCTCACTGGCTTCCTGCTCATGGCTTGGAATGTCTGGAAAACCGTTCGCGGAGCCGAACCGGTCAACGGCACGATCGAGGTCTTCGACGATGTCAAGGACCCGCTGCACGCGGCCGAGCCCAAACTCGGCGTGTTCGGAACCTTCGTCAATCCGCCTGTCCTCTTCGCCTTCCTCGCCACTGGCTTCGCCTGCGCCTGGATGTTCGGCGGCAGCATGCTCAGCATCGCCGGCCTCGTCGGCATCATGCTGTGCGTGATTCTCGCCTACGCCCACTTCGAGTCCCGTGGCAAAGCGTGGGCCAATTGGTACGACCGGCTCTTGGTCAACACCGCTCCGTTCACCATCCTCACGTTCATCGCCGTGGCCGCCGGCGGCCTGATCCAGATCATCCCGACCGTCATTACGAATCGCGCCGCCAACATCGAGGATCGTCGCCAGATTCCTTATACACCGCTCGAACTCGCCGGTCGCGACATCTATGTCCGCGAGGGCTGCTATAATTGTCACTCCCAGATGATCCGTACTCTGGTGCCCGACGTCCTCCGCTACGGTGACTATTCGCGACTCGGTGAGTCCATCTACGATCATCCATTTCAGTGGGGTTCGAAGCGTACCGGGCCCGACATCGCCCGCATGGGCGGCAAATACCTCAACATCTGGCATCTCCGCCATATGGAGGATCCACGCTCGGTTTCCCCCGGCTCCAACATGCCCGCTTACCCGGGGATGTTTACCGCTGACACTGATGTCGCAATCCTGCCCACCAAGCTCTCCGTCCAACGCACGCTCGGTGTGCCCTATCCGGAATGGACGTCCGAACAGATCACGGAGAACGTCACCGCCCAGGCCAACGCGATCTCGCAAGATCTCCGGGCCGCCGGTGCCTACGTCGCACCGGAGAAGGAAATCGTGGCCATGATTGCCTATCTCCAGTCGCTCGGACGTTCCGAGAGCACGGTCATTCCGCTCAAGGGACCTGTCCCAGCTCAATGATCCGAGCCGCACTGCCACTCACTCCCACCTTTTAACCTCTTCCACCCGTGTTCCGTCGTCTCGTCTTCGAAAACTACGCCGCGATTTTCACCCTCGCGGCCTTCATTACCGCGCTGTCGATCTATCTGATGATCAGCTGGCGGGCCCTGCGCATGAAGCGGCCCCAGATCGAGCGCTTCGAGAATTTGCCGTTCGAGACCGAAACACCCGCCGCCGGGCCGATTCCCGCCCCGGTCAAGGTCGCACGCCCCCGCCGGACGAAATAATTCCGCTCCATGAATCCCGCCACTCCTCCGCCTGAAGATCCCATCCGGCCGCACTCGTTTGATGGTATTCAAGAGTACGATAAGCGCCTGCCCAACTGGTGGCTCAACACGCTCTATATTACGATCATCTTTTGGGTCGGCTATTGGGCTTACTACGAATGGTTCCACATTGGCCTCAGCGGGACACAGACGGTCACCCAAGCCATGGCAAAGATCGATGCCGAGCGCCTGGCCGCCGCGCCGCTGGACGACGCCAGTCTTTGGAAAATGAGTCAGAACCCGACCTTCGTCGAGAGCGGCAAATCCCTCTACGCTTCGAACTGCGCCGCCTGCCATCTCGTGAGTCTGCGCGGTAAATCGGAAAGCCCGGTCGCCATTGGTCCTGATTTGACGGATACGGCGTGGATCCACGGCGGAAAGCCCTCGGAGGTTTACGACCTTATCGCCAAGGGCGTCCTCGCCAAGGGTATGCCCGGTTGGGGTCCGGTGCTCGGTCCCAAAAAGGTCGGCGAAGTCACCGCTTATATCATGAGTAAACATAAAGAGGGCGATCCGATCGTCCGCTCCGGAGGTCCCGCCCAGTAACCGGCCGCCGCAAGACTCCGGCGCTGCGCGGCTTCCCTCCCACGAGGGAACCTACCCCGCGCTCGCGCCGCGGGCCATGGCCCCCACGCCACGTGGCGCACCCGCGCCGCCGATTAAGCCACACCCAACATGCCCGCCCTCCCGACCGATCACCCGTCCCGCAATTCCGTCACCACCATCCGGTCCGACGGCTCGCGCGCGTTTCTTTTTCCGACTGATCCGAAGGGCCGGTTCAATACCGCGCGCCGGATCTCAGCGATCGGATTGATCGCCTTATATCTTTCCCTGCCGTGGATCCAAGTGAACGGTCACCCCGCCGTATTCCTCGATGTGATCGCGCGGCGCTTCCATCTCTTCGGCATCACCCTCGCGGCCCAGGACATGTGGCTGCTGTTTTTCGTGATCACCGGAATGGGTTTCTCGTTGTTCTTCATTACCGCCCTGCTCGGACGGGTCTGGTGCGGCTGGGCTTGCCCGCACACGGTGTTTCTCGATCACGTCTATCGCCGCATCGAACGCTGGATTGACGGCGACTCCGTGAAACGCCGTGCCTTGGATCTCGCTCCACTCTCCGCGGGTAAGATCGCCAAACGCGTTACCAAACACACCCTGTATATCCTGGTCTCAGCGGTCATCACCCACCTTCTGCTCGCTTACTTTGTCTCCTTGCCCGAGGTCTGGACCATGGTGAGCTCCGCCCCCGGAGAACACTGGGGCGCCTTCGTCTTCATCACCATCGCAACGGGCGTGCTCTACTTCAACTTCGCCTGGTTTCGCGAGCAGTTGTGTATCGTGATTTGTCCTTACGGCCGTCTTCAATCGGCCCTGATCGATGACCACTCGCTCGTCATTGGCTATGATGTGATGCGTGGCGAACCCCGCGGGCCAAAACGCTCGACGAGCCGTTCACTCACCACTCCCCTGGCAGCCGCCACCGTCTCTATCACTACCAGCACCGCGAGCGCTCCGAGCACCCTCAGCGCGAGCGCGCCGACGACCGGCGACTGTGTGGATTGTAACCGCTGCGTCCAGGTTTGCCCCACCGGCATTGATATTCGCCAAGGCCTCCAGATGGAGTGCATCGGTTGCACTGCGTGTATTGATGCCTGCGACGATGTCATGACGCGACTGGACCGCCCCAAGGGACTCATTCGCTATGACTCCCAAACCCGCTTCGTCGGTGGAAAAACCCGTTGGCTGCGCCCGCGCACGCTGCTCTATTTTCTCCTGCTTGTCGTCGGGGCCAGCGTTGCCACGTGGGCGCTCAGCACCGTGAGACCGGCCAATTTCGGCATCACCCGAATGGTCGGTTCCCCGTATGTCGTCGATGCCACTACCGTGCGAAATCAATTTCTGGTCCGCATCGTCAACAAACGCCACGAGACCGCCACCTTCACGGTAACCCTCGTCGGCGGAAAGGCCGACATCACGACGAGCGGCTTCGGCAGCGCCGTCGCGGTGCCCCCGCTCGGGGAACTCGTCCAGCCGTTAATCCTGCAACAAGCCCGGGCCGCTTATACCGGCCCGTTCAAACTCGAGGTTCACATGCGCGACACCGAAGGGACGTTCGATTTGGTTCGCCCCATCGAATTTGTCGGACCCGATCCCCGCCTGCTCCGGGAGGACTCGAAATGAGCCTTAACCAACCGAACCGTCCCGCCGCGAAGACTGCCCGCGATTCAGACTGCGCCGCTCCCGTCGTGTCCGCGACCGGAACTCCGGAGTCGCGCGAGCAACCACCGCGCCGATCCTATCTCTGGCTGTGGTTCGTCGGAGCCTTCCTGATTCAAGCGGGCGCGTGGACCGCCTGGTTTATGATCGCGGGCAAGCATCCGGTTGAGGAGGTCCCGCTCGTGTCCTTCGAGCCCGTCAATCGATGAGCCGCCCGCGAACGTCCATGCCCACAATGACAACCGGCCGCCCCACGCCCGCCAGCCGTTAACCATGGAACTCGCGTCCGCTATCAATTCCCCCACCGCGGCATTCGTCGCCGGTCTGGTCACGAGTCTGCACTGCGTCGGAATGTGCGGCCCGCTTTCCTGTGCGCTGATGCCGGTCAAGGGCGACCGCACCGATGCCCAGACCGTGAGCACGGTGTATCATGTGTCACGAATGATTGGATACGCGGCGCTCGGCGCCTTCGCCGGTGGGATTGGCCGCACCCCTCTCCTCTGGCTCTCGCAATCCGCGCTGCGTTGGGTGCCGTGGATTCTCGTGTTGATCTTTGTCGCCATCGCCCTGCGGTGGGATCGCTTCCTGCCAAAAATTCCCGCCCTGGGCCGCCTCACCTGGAAACTCCAAGGCGGCCTGCGCCAGCGCTCCCGCGTGCAAGCCGCAGCCACCCTCGGGTTCGCCACGCCCCTGCTACCCTGCGGACCGCTGTATTTCATCGTCGCACTCGCCCTGCTCTCCGGCTCCTGGGTGCGCGGGATCGAGGTCATGCTCGCATTTGGCCTCGGCACGGTGCCATTGCTCTGGCTCGCCCAGACGCAATTCCACTGGGTCCGCCAAAAACTCTCACCGCTCTGGCTCAGCCGGATGCGCGTCACCCTCGCCCTCACGACCGCCGTGGTCATTGGCTGGAGGCTCCGCGCCACCCTCGGGTTTCCCGGGCCCGACCCGCTCAATTTCGTCTGCTTCTGATCATGAGCGTATCCACGCCAGCCGCACCTGCTCCGCGCCCCGTTCCGGTGGCCACCCGCATCGGGCCCGGCGGCTCGAATACTCCTTCCTGCCGTCACTGCGGCGCGGCGCTGATCGACGCGCGGATGCGCGAGACTGGGTTCTGTTGCTCCGGCTGCAGCTACGTTTTCCGCCTCGTCCATGAGCACGGCCTCGACGGTTACTATCGCATCAAGGACAACGTCACCACGCCGGCCGACGCGGCCGTCTTTCAACCGCGCGATTACGCCTGGCTGGAAACGCTGCAGCGCAACGTCGATCTACCCGCCAACTCCGCTGCGCGCCCCGGAGAAATCCCGGAACTCACCCTGGATATCCAAGGCATCTCCTGCGCCGGTTGCGTGTGGCTGATCGAACGCGTTTTTCAGCAGCAACCCGGCGCCCGCGATATCATCGTCAACGCGCAATACGGCAGCATGCGGCTGCGCTGGATCCCGGACGAGTTTTCGGCCGTCGACTTCGCCCGCAAACTACAGGCGTTCGGTTACCTCGCCGGCCCACCCGGCGAAACGGTCGAAGAACCCGAGAGCCGTGGCCTCGTCAAACGCATCGGACTCTGCGCCGCCTTCACGATGAATGTAATGCTGTTCTCTCTGCCGACCTACTTCGGCATGGAGCGCACGTATGAATGGGCCGGACTTTTCGGCGTACTCAATGTCGCATTCGGCACCTTGAGCCTGCTCGTCGGCGGACTCTATTTTCTGTCCCGGGCCGTGCAGGCCTTGCGCGAACGCGTTCTCCATATCGACCTGCCCATCGCGATTGGCATCGCCGGCGCCTATGCCGGCTCGCTCTACGGCTGGCTCGTCGGCGAGGAGCGTTTCATCTATTTTGATTTCGTATCCGGATTTATCCTACTGATGCTGATCGGGCGTTGGGCGCAGGTCTCCGCCGTCGAGCGCAACCGCCGCCGCCTGCTCAGCCAGCAACCGAAACCACAACGGGTCCGCGTGCTCCGACCCGCCGCCGGCGGCACGTGGGATGAGGTCACGCCCGAAGCGCTGCGCGTGGGACAAACGCTTCTCCTCACTTCCGGGCAGACGGTGCCGGTGGAGTCGCGTCTCGACACGTCTGAAGGCACGTTCTCGCTTGCCTCGATCAACGGTGAAGCCGAACCGCGGATCTTCCGCGCCGGCCAACGCGTGCCAGCGGGGGCTATCACGGTCGGCCGCGCCGGAATCCACCTCGTCGCGCTGCAAACCTGGTCGGAGTCCCTCCTCGCCCAACTGCTCCAACCCGGCGAACGTGTGAGCGCGCGACATCGCCTGCTCGAGCTGGTCGTGAAGGGTTACCTCATCGGTATCTTTGCGGTTGCCGCGGGTTCCGGGCTCTTCTGGTGGTTCTCCACCGGGGATGCCCTTCGGGCGGGTGCAGTCATCACCGCGGTCCTCGTGGTGTCCTGCCCTTGCGCTATCGCCCTGGCATTTCCCCTCGCCGACGAGATGGCCACGGTTGCGCTCCGGCGACGCGGCGTATTTGTCCGCCAGGCGGATCTCTGGTCGAAGCTTTCCCGCGTGCGCAAACTGGTCTTCGACAAAACCGGCACGCTCACCCTCGAGACGCCGGTCTTAGCCAATCCCGATTCGCTCACCGCCCTCACACCCGAGGCACGCTCCGCCCTGTATAGCCTGGTGCGCGACAATCCGCACCCGATATGCCAATGCCTGCTCGAAAACCTGCTGGCGCTGGGATCCGTTGCAACCGCTGAAGATACGACTCAGCCTGCAACCGCGCTCGCTTCCGTTCAGAACGAGGTGCGAGAGAGTATCGGAGACGGGGTGGAGTTTGGTGCCTGGGCCTTGGGTCGACCCGGTTGGCGGAGCGACCGCAACACCTTCACCGCGACCGATAGCGACGAGAGTGCGCGGGTGAACCAGGACGCCGAGTTTACCTACCAAGGCGGGATCGTCGCGTGTTTCCATTTTGTGGATACAGCCCGACCGGATGCGCGCGTGGAACTGGCGGCACTCCAGCGCCGCGGTTTCAAGGCCTACATTCTGAGTGGCGACCGGACGGCGAAGGTCGCCGCCCTCGCCCGCGAGCTCGGTCTGCCCCCTGAAAACGCCCGCGGCGAACTCAGTCCGCAAGCGAAGGCCGACTGGCTCGATAACCAGGCAACCAACGACGCCCTCATGTTGGGCGACGGCGCCAACGACAGCCTCGCCTTCGATCGCGCGCTCTGCCGGGGAACACCCGTAATCCACCGCGGCGTACTCGAACGCAAAGCCGACTTCTACTATCTCGGTCGCGGCATCGGCGGGTTACGCGCCTTGTTCGAGGTCGACGCCGTCCGCCGCCGCACCCAGGGGGTCATTCTGGTCTTCTCCATCGGGTATAACCTTCTCGCCGTCGGGCTCGCTGCGGCCGGTTACATGAGCCCGTTGCTCGCGGCGATTTTAATGCCGGTGAACTCGCTCGCGACGCTGCTGATCGTCACGACGGGCATGCGTGGCTGCGCCGAGCCTTCCGGACGCCGCGAGTCGACGACCTAGCCGAAGCCGCGTATTCTGCCCCACCCAGCCGGGGGCGAGCGCCGGCTCGACATCGGAACGAACCCGCGAAGCACACTTACGTCTGCCGACCCTGGCGTAACCGGTCCACGAATACGGCCACGATGATGACGAGGCCAATGATGATTTCCTGAAAATACGTGGGCCAACCCATCTGTTGCGAGCCGTTGCGCAGCACGGCCATGATCAGAGCCCCAATCATTGAGCCGAGGATGGTGCCAACGCCGCCACTCAGACTCGCGCCGCCGATAATCACCGCGGCAATGATATCAAGCTCCAGGCCGACTGCGACGGTCGGATCGCCCTGCCGCAGCCGGGCAAGTTGAAATAATCCCGCGAGGCCGAAGAAGCAGCCGGCCAAGGCGTAAATTAAAATCTTCAACCGGGTCGTGGGAATGCCGCAGAGCCGGGCGGTGGCTTCATTCGAGCCGAGGGCAAAAACATGTCGCCCGAACACCGTGTTGCGCAACACCAGCGCGGTCAGGACTGCCAGTCCCAGCGCAACCCATACGCCGGTGGGCAGCGCGTAACCAAACGGATCCGCCGTGGTCATCCATGTGTTCAACGGCGAGGTCTCATAGTTCACGGTCTGGTTGTCCGCGATCCACTTGGCGGTGCCGCGCGCCACTCCCAGGGTACCGAGTGTTATAATAAACGGCGTCATGCGCAGCCCGGCGATCGCCGCTCCGTTCAAGAGACCAATCAATCCTCCTGAGAAAATCATTGCGGCCACCGAAGTCGCCGTGCCCCACCCGGCCTGAATAAAAAGCGCTCCGACCACACTCGAGAGCGCGATGCTGGATCCGACCGACAAGTCGATTCCTCCGCTCACTATAATCATTGTCATCCCCAATGCTCCAATCGCCACGATTACGGTCTGCGTGAAGATGGTCTTGAAATTATGATACGTCAGGAAGAACTCCCGCGTTTCACTCGGGATCGAGAAGAGGGCGATCACCACCAGCAGCCCAAGAAAGGGCCCGGCTTGGGTGAGAACAAGTTTGGCGGTGTCTTTCATGACGCTGGAAGTCGTTACGTTGTCGGGCCGAGGCTCAGGCACTGCCTGTGGCCACGCGCATGATGTCGGCCTCAGTCCACTCGGAACGCGGTCGGATCGCCGCGAGTTCGCCGCGACACATCACCCCGATGGTGTCGCACAGCCCGAGCAACTCGGGCAGATAACTGCTGACCACCACGACCGCCTTTCCGGCACCCGCGAGTTCACCGATCAACTGATAAATCTGGGCCTTGCTCCCGACGTCGATTCCCCGGGTCGGTTCATCCAGCAGGAAAATCCGCGCCGGATGTTCCAGCAGCCGGGCCAGCGCGACCTTCTGCTGGTTGCCTCCGGACAGCTGGCCGATCGGCTGCGAGGCGTCGCGACATTTCACTCGCAAGTCCTCCACCCAACGCTGCGCGACGGCCCGCTGACGCCGCCCGTCGATCCAACCGAAGCGGCCGAACGAGGCGTGTTTGGTGAGCGTCAGGTTATCCGCGATGGAAAGCGTCAGCATCAGCCCCTCCTCCTTGCGATTCTCACTCAGGAATCCCACGCCCTGCGCCCAGCGTTCACCGGGAGTACTCCCGCCCTCGGGCGCGTTGAGGATGCACACGTCGCCGGAATCGATCCGATCCAGGCTGAACAGCGTCCGCAGGAGGTCCGTGCGCCCCGCCCCGATCAATCCCGCGAGCCCAAAAATCTCGCCCGCCCGCAGCTGAAACGAGGCGCGCTTCAGCCGGGGGGCGCTCGCCACCTCCTTCGCTTCCAGCAGCACGGCGCCAGGCTTGTGCTCAACCCGCGGATACAGATCCTTCACCTCGCGGCCGGTCATGAGCGTGACAATCTGGTCGAGACTCACCTCCGACATGTTCCCGGTGCCGACCGTCTCACCGTCTTTCAAAATAGTATAACGATCGGCGATCTTCCGGCACTCTTCGAGGAAATGGCTTATATAAAGAATGCTGACGCCCTGGTCCCGCAGCCGTGCGATCGTGGCGAACAGGCGTTCGGTATCCGCCTGGGTGAGACTACTGGTGGGCTCGTCCATGATGAGCACCTTCGGGTTGGTCAGAAGCGCCCGGGCAATTTCAATCACCTGCTGGGTTGCAATTGTGAACGACCCGGCGGGGCGATCGAGGTCCAGATGCTCGTGGCCGAGGAGCGCGAGGGCCGCCCGGGCACGCTCGCGGGAAACCTTGCGGTCAACCCACCCGAGCGACGCCGACTCCGCGCCGAGGAGAATGTTTTCCTGCGCCGAGAGATGAAACGCGAGGTTCAGCTCCTGATAGATCATTGCGACGCCCTTCATCCGCGCGTCGTGGGGACTGGCCGGCGCAAAGGCGTTCCCCGCAAGTTCCATCGTCCCTTCATCAGCAGTGTGAGCGCCGCTCAGCACCTTCATCAACGTGCTTTTGCCCGCCCCATTTTCACCGATGATCGCGTGCACTTCACCGGGCGCGATCTGAAGCGACACGCCGCGCAGGGCATGAGTCGCGCCAAAGCTCTTCTTGATCCCCGTCAGCCGTAATGCGGCTGCCGGCCCGAGGTCCGTCATGGCGTGATTCGCGCCAAGGGAGGCGAAGGCGACCCTGAATGACGGAAAGGCTGAAGCCACGAGCAAGCTCGAGCCCTACGCATTAAGTCCAGCACGCTCACTTGAGGTACTTGTCGAGCGGCGGGTTGACGATCTCGGCCATCTCCGGCGAGTTGAAGTTTGCCTGCGTGACAAAGCCCACGCCGGTGTCGACGACGGGTTCAACCTTCTTGCCCTGCAACACCGCGACGATGGTTTTCACTCCAAGATAACCCATGCGCATCGGGTTCTGCACGACCATGCCTTGAATATCGCCGGCCTTCAGTCCGGCGTT
The DNA here is from genome assembly GCA_964450575.1 of uncultured Opitutus sp. Taxonomy (GTDB): domain Bacteria; phylum Verrucomicrobiota; class Verrucomicrobiia; order Opitutales; family Opitutaceae; genus ER46. Next base: position 17,508 of record CAYVDZ010000003.1, on the reverse strand, counting down.
CAGGGTCTCACCGGAATCAAACGCCACGAACTTGATCTTGCCGCCGGCGAGGCCGGCGTCACGCAAGGCCAACAGCATGCCGGCCGCGGAGGATTCATTGGCGGCAAAGACTCCGTTAAGCTGCCGGCCGTGGCGGTTAAGGAGGTTCTCCGCGGTCCGCTTCGCGGTATCACGGGTGGCGCCGGCGTGCTGATCGGTCGAGACCAGTTTGATGTTCGGAAAGTCCTTGCGCATGATCTCGAGGAACCCCTCCTCGCGCGCTTCCGTGCTGGCCGAGCCAACGGCATAGCGGAGCATCGCGACGTTGCCTTTGCCGCCAATCATTTTGCCCAGCTCCCGCGCGGCCATGCGGCCGCCTTCGCGATTATCGGTCGCGACAAATGCCGCCTGCGCTTTCGAATCGAGTCCGGAGTCAATGATGACCACGGGGATCTTGCCGCGGGCGGCCATTTCCACCGGACCGGCCAGAGCCTTGCGATCCAGCGGGGCGAGCACGATGCCATGGACGCGTTGCGCGATGAAATTCTCCACCACCTGCACCTGCTGCTCGCGATCGTCCTCCTTCAACGGGCCTTTCCAAATGATCTGCACGGTGACACCCTCCGCCTTGAGTTCCTGCTCGGCTTTTTTCGCGCCGGCATGAATGGATTTCCAAAACTCGTGGGTGGTCCCCTTCGGGATTACCGCGATTTTGTAGGCTTCAGCGGCCGTGGCGAGCGAAGCGCTGGCAGCGAGGAGCGAAAGGGCAAAGAGGAACTTCTTCATGGGGAAAGAGAACAAAAGGTCGGGGGGAAGGCCGTGACTACGGCCGGAGAGGGAAAACGATGGCTGCGTCGAAGAGAAAGGAGTTTCCCGGCAATTGCAGGGAAAATTTTCGAAGACCGTCACGCCGTATCAAGGCGTTGCCCATCGCCCGGAAAAGAGTGCGCAGGCAACGCCAGCCAGCTGCGCCGCCGGTCAAGCTGGCAGGGTAGCGTCAATGAGAAGTATCAATTGCAAGTACCCCGCTTGCACTTTGCCCTCGTATTCAAAGCGAAATCTCAATCCGGAAACTCTGCCTTTCGATCACCACCGGCGTCGTACCGTCGAAAACGACGGACACAATCTCTTTACCCAGGCCAAGTCTACGAAACGCGAACACGTAAACATCCCCATGGTCTGACCTCCCGACAAACTGCCAGCTCATGGGCTCGATTTTCGGGCGGACCTGATCTCTTGGCGTTCCCCACTCCTTGGTAACGCTCCCGCGGAAGCTCGGTGCCTTGCTCACCTCGGTTTTGAACGGGCGCTCCCAGCTGACCGAGGAAACGGTCAGCGTTGCCGCGGGAAACGCGAACAAGGCCCGATCGCTCGCCGCGACTACCGGGATGTTCGCGAGGCAGATCAGGGCAATGAGGAAGACACGTCCGGTTGCCATTCTCCTTTAACGGGAGAAGTGCCCATTTCTTAGGCCGCTCCGTTGAAAACACCGAGGCCATGACCGTCCTGTCCCAGCGCAATGATCAGAGTCCCCAACGAGACAAGAAGGTGTTTCATGGCGTGATGGGATTCACCGGGAGTGGTCCAGCGATGAAGTGAAAGTCGAAAGTTGAGAACAAATCCAGAGCGCGCTCAACCCCTATACGCAGTGATGTAATTTATTGAAGAACCTCAGGCCTAATTCTCCGGATCTTCAGCGGATAAACGCGTGGCCGCCCCGTGCGAATCGGGATAATTGCCCCGCAGGACAGCCCGGCGAATCCAGCAAAAAAAATGCAGCGCGTCAGGTTCGACGCGCTGCATGAAAGAAATCACTCCGAGTGCAGGTGAAAAACACGTGCCTCGGGTTATGACCGATACCGCGTTTAGAAGCGGGTACCGAGACTCAGAAAAAACCCGCGTTTCGGAGCAAAAAACCCGTCAGAGCCTTCTCGATACAGTTTATCGGTCAGGTTCTTGACGTTGAGTTGAGCTTTCACATTTCGACCAGCGAGCACGAACCGCTTTGAGATCATCAGATCGAAGACCGTAAAGGAGGGGATCTCGATGATATTTTGACGGTCGCCCGACATGCGCGCTGCGTCACTGTGCCGAAAACCGGCGCCAATCGCCATGCCCTTGGGTGGCCCATCCCGGAACTCGTAGCGGTTCCAGATCGTATAGCTATTTTCCGGATTATAGTTAAGCGGCGCTCCCACGCGATTGGGATCGTTGGACTTGGTTACCTCGGCCTTGCGAAAATAAACCAAGCTGGCCGACTTTATCCCAGCCGGTTTGAATTCTAGAAATGCTCTTTGCCCTGAAGAAGTTCATCTCGTATTGGCTGATGCCACTGCCTTTCTGCCTCGTGGCGTTGGCCGCGGGGATCGCTCTGATCCGTCGCGGAAAATCGCCGCGGCTTGGATGGACGCTTACCGTGAGCGCTCTCCTGCTGCTCATGCTCGCAAGCAATAAATTCGTGAGCCACGCGCTGATCCGTCCGCTCGAAACACAGTATCCCGCGATCCCCGAGATTGTCGCTGATCAGCCTTTGCCACGGGCGCTGGTTTCATCCCACTATATAGTCGTGCTCGGCGGGGGCAACGGCTACAGTCCCGGTACGTCCGCCATCAATCTCCTCTCCAACGCGGCGCTCGCGCGCGTCGCGGAAGCCGTGCGGCTGTTGCGAGTTCTCCCCGACGCGAAATTGATTGTCTCCGGGCCGCCGGTCGGAGCCGGCGCCGCCCATGCCACCGTCCTGGCGCGGGCCGCCGAATCGCTGGGAATTGATCGAGCGCGAATTGTATATATCGAAAACGCCCGCGACACCGAGGAGGAATCCAGCGCGGTCTCCCGACTCGTCGGCGACGCTCCGGTGGCGCTCGTCACCTCAGCGTGGCACATGCCGCGAGCCATGGCCTTGTTTCGCAACGCCGAAGTCCGCGCCCTTGCCTGCCCGGCCGATTTCCGAACGCACGCCTGCGATCCGTTTGGCTGGAACGATCTCGCGTGGGAAATTTCCGCCCTCGAACGCAGTAGCCTCGCGGTCCGGGAACGCCTCGGCTTCGCGTGGGCCTCGCTACGCGGAAAAACCAAAGCACCCGGGACCGCCGGAAGTGCGATCCATTAATCTTAAACCCGGCAGTTCAGATTAGCCACGGTGACACCGATGGCACAGATACAGAGAAGTCTAGATCAAGGAGCAACTGACGGCCATTCACCCGCAAGGTGAAGGGCCCGAAACACAGAATGCCCTGGTAATCTGGGGGCATCTGTGAAATCTGTGGATTCAACTGCATTTAAAAGTGTTGAAGATTCAAAGCTGCGATCGGAACCGTGAGCCCTCCGCGGTTCAGAATGTGATCGCCCGGCTCGCCGCCTCACCCGGCCAGTGGTTATCCGCAAGCACCTCAGTTTGTGTTCGTCCGAGAGCAGGCGCGGCGCAGATCGTTCAACGAGCGCCTGTCACTTTTCCCCGCAGCAGCATCGGAAATCATCTTCGGCGGGAAACCACCGTATCGAGGTGGGAACGTACCTCGCGCTTACGCCACAATGGAGAGAATGCCCCCGCCTGGGGCATCATGTTTTTGACGCATTCTCCTCATGCCTTCCTTCGCCCCGCCAAAGCCTCGCCCCGCCAAACGCTCCCTGCTGGTTAGGCGCTTTGCCCACCCACTCGGTGCGTTTGTCTGTCTCGCTACCCTCCTGCCTGTCTTCAGGTCGAGTCGTTGGTGGGTGCGGCTCTTTGACTTTCCCCGTGTCCAGATCTCGACCTTGGGAGCGGCGGCCGTGATCGCCGGCCTTTTGGCGCGACGAAAGTCCGACCCCTTCGATCCCTTGCTGCACGGCTTGGTTCCGGCCGCGGTAATCGCACAACTTGCCCACATCTATCGTTTCACCCCGGGCTTCCCAAAACAGGTCATGAGTAAGACTAAATCGGAAACAGGGGACACCCTCAGCCTCCTCACTTCGAATGTCTTGATGAGCAATCGCAATCCCGCCGCACTGCAGGACGTGATCGCGCGCTGTCGTCCCGATCTGGTCCTGCTGCTGGAAACTGACCAGTGGTGGGAAGATCAACTCGTTCGCGTCGATCGGGATTATCCGTATTCCGTCAAATGCCCGCTCGGCAATACGTATGGAATGCACCTCTATTCCAAATTGCCTTTGATCGAGCCCGAGGTGCGTTTTTTGATTCACCCCGATGTGCCGTCAATCCGGACGCAGATCCGGCTGCCGAGCGGACGCCAGGTTCATTTCTACGGGATGCATCCAAAGCCTCCGGGACAGCAAAACCGAAACGGCGAAATTCGCAGCTCCGGTCCGCGCGACGCCGAACTGGTCCAGATCGCCTATGAAATCCGAAACCTCGATGTCCCGGTAATCGTCGCCGGGGATTTCAATGACGTAGCCTGGTCGCACACCACCCGGAGATTTCAACGCCTCGGCCGGGTTCTCGACCCGCGAGTCGGTCGGGTTTTTTTCAATTCGTTTCACGCCGACCATCCGTGGATGCGCTTTCCGCTGGATCACCTCTTCCATTCGCTTCACTTCACGCTCCTGGACTTCGCTCGCCAGCCGCATATCGGATCGGACCATTTCCCGATCTTCGCCGAATTGAGCCTCGAACCGGAAGCCAAGGGTGAACAAAAACCACCTGAAGCCGACCATTCCGATTTTAAAGAGGCAACGGAGGTTCTTCACTCGCCGGAGGCAAAACAAACGTGACACATCGTGCCGCCGAGTGGCGATGCTTCATCGCCGGGTTTGATCGCTCACGTTCCATCCATCGCGTCCGGTTTAATTCGTCACATTTGGCGCCTGGAGCATCGCTGCGTATTTCGCCACGGTCCGCTCGACGGCTTTCGCCGCGCACCAGCTCGGCGACCGCGAAACGGGTGCTGGTAAACAGCCAGCCGGCGAGCACGCGATGCCCGACGAGCGCGCCCCCTTTCCGGGCCAGGTCGCTAAACACGATTTGAGTCGCATCGGCCGCGAGGTGCGGGTCGCCGTTGACCTGCCGCAGCGCGGCTGAATACACCAGATCGACATGGCGGCGGACGAGCTCAGCAAACGCGCCATCCACGCCTTCCTCGAAATACCGGCGGAGCAGATCGGCGTCATTGTTCATGGCTTTGTGAATAGCACCCGCCGGCTATCGAATCGCACATATAATATAATTCCTCCTTCATCACAAGCCGTCCGCGGGCTGTTCGCGCGGTCAAAAACGCGCGACGCTCGACACCGACAGGCGTTTCTCCGAATCATCGCCTGCGTCCCACCCATTTTCTGCCCGCTCCCACTGCCGGAATATGAACTGGTCTCCTCGCCCTACCCGCGGGCTCGCTCCCCTCGTCCTGATCGCGTCCGTCCTTCTTGCTGCCTCGCTCTACGCACAAAGTGAGTCGGGCGAAAGAATGGATTCCATCCCCTCCCCGCGGGCCTCCGAGTTCACCTCGCTTCCCCGCGTCTGGATTTTCTTTCCTCCGCAGCCACCGCCCCTCGGCACGCCAGCACCCCGGGCCCCCGCATTCCGTGACACCCGGTCGGCGCCCGTCGAACTTGCCGAGTTTGCCAACGAGCTGTTTTACCCCCAACTCAGCGCGCAACTCCACGCCAGGACGCTTTCAAAGAAACTTCAGGATCAGCTCAGGAACTATCGCTCCGCCAAAGAAGAGCTAAGGCGCCAGTTGCAGGCTGAACTTGAGCGTTTGCGTTCTTTTGAACCGGAGACCCGGGCACAGGAACTCGCCGCTCTGGCGCGCGTGCAGGCGCCGAAGCTGGCGGAATTGGAAGCCACGGCGGAGAGCCTGCGGCGCGACCTGATCCGCAGCGGGCAGGCTTGGAGCGCGATGCGCGAGTGGCGGCTGGGGAGCCGCGTGAGTCCGGCTTATTCTCCCACCGAAATCGCGATGGTGATGCAGTCGCACGCCTTCTATCTCAACGGCCTCCTGCCCGCGCAGCGCCGGCTCCTGCGCGAAATTGCGCTCGAGTTGAAGATGGCCGCTGACTCGACCGCCAAGGCCACGGCCGCGCAGCCGCACGTCTTCTTTCCGCCCGAACCGGCGCGCGTCGCTTTTCCGGCGGATCTGCCCGCCGACGTCGCCCTGAAAATCGCCGCGTACGAAACGAAAAAATCCCGTTTAAAGAAAGAGCTGTTTGAAGCCATCTTCGAGCTCGACGGCGCCAAACTCGGCTTCATCACCGGCAACACCGCCAAAGCCCTCGCGAATCGGCAGGCGGCTCCACTCCGTGAACTCGACCTGCAGGCCGAAGAAATCCGCCGCGAGGTCGCGCACCTGGTTTACCGCGTGCCGGCGGTTGAGCGTTCGCCGCTTTCCCCCACGGTCGCGAATCGGGCCGAGGTTATGATGAAACGTTTCGCCGCGGCCCAATCCCGTGCCTTGGCCAACGCGAGTGTCGCCCTCCAGGCGAGCCGCGACCTCCCCGTCCGGGCATCCGTCCAACTCGTACCTGACGGATTAAAATTCACCCTCATTCCGAGCCGGAGCCGAACCGAGCCCGATGCGAAAACCGTGAAAGCGATCGGCGAACTTCGCGCCAAACTGAACGAGATCGCAGACGAATATGGGCAACGCCTGGCCGACCTCATCAATGAGAAAGACGCGATCCGGGCGGAGATCGCCGGCACGCTGGGAAACGCACAGGCAACCGTCGTGGATAATGCGTTAATCACCGCCCTTCGCGCCCCCATCCAGAACGAGCTCAACGAACTTCATCGCGATTATCGCATCGCTGTTTTCCAACCCGGGCTTTCCCCGGAACAACGGCGGCTGCTCTTTGACGGCGTGGTCGAGCAGCTCGATTTACCGCTCCCCCGCGGCGAATTACAGCCGACCGGTCGCACCAGCCGGTGGTGAACGGGGCACCTTCTCTTTAGCGTTCCGCTCGACCTCCGCTCCGTCCACTCAGGTTTTCGCGGCGGGCAGCGTGATGAAGAATTCCGTGCCCGCGCCAGGCGTGCTCTCGACACGGACATCCCCGCCATGGGCCTGAACCACATTCTTGACGATCGCCAAGCCGAGGCCCGTGCCACCCTGCTCCCTCGAGCGGGCCTTGTCCGCGCGATAAAAGCGCTCGAAAATTCGTGTTTTCGCTTCGAGCGGAATCCCCGGACCATCGTCCGCCACTGTGATTTCAACGCGTCCGCGATCCACGATCCGTCCTCCCACTGCCACGCGTCCACCGGCCCGACCGTACTTGATGGCGTTGTCGATGAGGTTCGTCAGCACCTGCCGTAACCGCTCCGGATCGGCGGCCGCGATCACACCCTCGGTCACGTTGTTTTCCAGTCGCACATCGCGGGCGCGCGCAATCAGCGCCGCATCATCCAACGCCTCCTGGGCCGCCACGCGCAGCCCGACCGGCTGCAGGTTGAGCTCCATCCGTCCGGAATCGAGCCGCGCCAGCAACAACAGGTCATCAATCAACAGCGTCAGCCGGTTGGCATGTTTATCGATGATCACGAGAAAACGAGACGTGACGGCGGGGTCATGTTTGCCACCATCAATCAGAGTCTCCGCCGCACTCTTGATCAACGAGAGCGGGGTGCGGAGCTCATGACTCACATTCGCGACGAAATCCTGCCTCACGGCCTCGAGTTGCCGGAGTCGGGTGAGATCATGAAAAACCAAAATCGCCCCATCGGGCGTGCCATCCGTCGCGAGCAGCGCAAGGGCGTTGACCTGCAGGTAACGCGTCGTCGCCAAGCCGTCGAGCCGGAGCTCGTGGTTCAGGACCTCCGGTTCCGTTGTCATCCGCGCAACCAGGGCCGCGACTTCATGATGGCGCGTCGCCTCAAGCACAGTCCGCCCCACCACCGGAAGCGTGACTTGAAACAGGGTTGCCGCCGCAGGATTCACCAGTCGCACCCGTCCATCCGCACCCACCACAAGAATACCCTCGACCATGCGATCGAACAGCGCAGCCGTGCGATTCGATTGCGCCTGCAGCTCCGCCTCCCGCGCATTTCGCTGCTCGGCGAGCTCACGTGAGTGCCGCTGCTGCAACGCCGCCGCCTGCGCCCGCTGCCAGAAAATCATTGCTGCGGCCGCGACCAATAGAAGAAGAAGAATTGTGTCCAACGGGGTCATCGCAGGAAGCCCTCGGGTTTGAACCGACTCCCCGCCACGGACCGGAATTGCCACGGGAAGCCGCGCACGACGGGAAAGACGTTCCAAATATTCATTCTTCGGATACAAATCGATAGCCGACGCCACGGATGGTTTCCAGGAACCGGGCGGCGCCGCCAATCTTCTCCCGCAACCGACGCATGTGCGTGTCGACCGTGCGACTGTCGATCGGATTATCGTAACCCCAGACATCCTGCAGCAGCCGCTCCCGGCTTTGCACGCGTCCGCGGCGGCGAGCCAGAATCTCCAGAAGTTTAAACTCAGTCGCCGTGAGCGCGATGGCATTCCCGGATACCGTCACGGTGTGCCGCGGCACATCGACTTCGAGTTCACCGAAACGGAGTTGCGCGACGGGATCATCCGCGTTCTTTACCCGGACCAGCAGCTTCTTGATCCGCAACACGAGTTCACGCGGACTGAACGGCTTCGTGACATAGTCATCGGCGCCCAGCTCGAGGCCAATGACCCGATCCATCTCCGCCGCCCGCGCCGTAAGCATCAGGATCGGGATCATCGCGGTCGCCGGGTCGCGCCGCAAGATCTTGCAGACCTCGAGACCATCGATCTCCGGCAACATCAGATCGAGCACGATCAAAGCCGGGCGCTCATCGCGCGCGGAGGCCAACGCGCGTGAACCGTCTTTCGCAAAGATGGGGGTAAAGCCCGCCTCCTTTAGTTTGAAGCCCAGCACCTCGAGGGCATCCGGCTCATCATCCACCACCAGGATTTTAGGTTTCATGGGATTTTTGTCCGGTGTGCCGGATATCCTTGGCTTCGTAGAGATACACCACTTCTTCCGCGATGTTTGTGGCGTGGTCAGCGATCCGCTCAATCGCCTTCGAGATCACCATCAGTCGCAGACAGCGAGTGATGGTGGCGGGGCGTTCGACCATATAGCTGGAGAGTTCACGGTGAAGCTGGCGATTCAGGTCATCCACATCCTGGTCGCGCGGGATCACTCCACGGGCGCGTTCCGGATCCCGTTCAATAAAGGCCGTGAGGGAATCCCTCAGCATTTCGAGCGACATCGTCGCCATCCGCGGAAGATCGACATACGGCTTGAGTTGCGGTTCGGAATTCAGCTCGATCGCGCGGCGCGCGATCGTCACCGCCTCATCGCCCACCCGCTCCAGGTTTTGCGAGATCTTCATCGCGACCGTGATCAGGCGAAGGTCGGTCGCAAGCGGCGCTTTAGCGAGCAGGTGAATCACGGTGTCATCGATCTCGATTTCAAATTGATCGAGGACGTTGTCGTCGTCCTGGACTTGTTGCGCCATCACGTCGTCCCGATCAACCAGGGCTCGGAGGGCGCGCGTGACGGCCGATTCGGCATGACTCGCCATCGACAACAAACTGTCTTTTAGACGGGTGATTTCTTCGTGGTAGTGAGTCATGGGAAGCTGTCGGTGGATTCAGAAAAAAGTGAAGGTCGCGCGCCGTGCCTCAGCCGAAGCGCCCGGAGACATAGGCCTCCGTCTGCGGATTGGATGGATTGGTAAAGAGGTCTCGCGTTGCGCTATATTCAATCAATTTACCGAGATAGAAAAATGCCGTCCGATCGGAAACGCGGGCGGCCTGCTGCATGTTGTGCGTGACGATCACAATCGTGAACTGCTCACGCAGACTCTGAATAAGCTCCTCGATCTTCGCCGTCGCAATCGGATCGAGCGCGGAGCAGGGCTCATCCATCAGGAGAATTTCGGGGGAATTCGCAATCGCCCGGGCAATACAGAGACGCTGCTGCTGGCCTCCGGATAGTCCAAAGGCGCTTTCGCCCAGACGGTCCTTGACCTCATCCCACAACGCCGAGGACTTCAACGAACGCTCCACGACCTCATCGAGTTCGGACTTCTTGTTCCGGCCGGCAACCCGCAGACTATAAATGACATTCTCGTAGATCGATTTCGGAAAGGGATTCGACTTCTGAAAGACCATTCCGATGCGTTTTCTCAGCGCAATCACCTCGAGCAGCGGATCGTAGATACTATGGCCGTCGATCAAGATGTCACCCGTGTGGCGGATGCCATCGACGAGATCATTCATCCGATTGAGACTCCGCAGAAGCGTAGACTTCCCGCAGCCCGACGGCCCGATAAAGGCGGTGACCTGCCGTGCGGGAAGATCCAGGTTCAGCTCATGCAGGACCTTGGACGCACTATAATAGAAACTGAAGTCCTGGATTTGGATATATGCCTGGTTGTGCGGCGGAGACGCGGAGTCGGCCGACCCCGAACCCGGGCGAGGTAAGGTCGAAAGCGGCTGACTAGGACGAGGTACGGAGAGGGAGGAACGCATGGGACGAAAACAATCTGACTAGAACGTGGAAACCCGATATTTCTTTCGCAGCCGATGTCGAATCACGATGGCGCCGAGGTTCAGCATGACCACGAGAAGAATCAGTAGAAACGTCGTGGCAAACACCATGGGCTTGGCCGCCTCGGAGTCGGGCGACTGAAATCCGAGATCATAGATATGAAACCCAAGATGCATGAATTTCCGTTCGAGGTGAACAAACGGATAAATCGTATCAAGCGGCAGGGTTGGTGCCAGTTTCACAACTCCCACCAACATGAGGGGAGCAACCTCGCCGGCGCCGCGAGCCATGGCTAGAATGAGGCCCGTCAGAATACCGGGAAGCGAGGCGGGAAGGACGATTCTTTGAATCGTTTGCCACTTCGATGCGCCACAAGCCAAGGAACCCTCGCGGGTCCCCCGGGAGACCGCCGCGAGGGCTTCTTCCGTGGCCACGATAACTACAGGGACTGTCATCAGCGCCAGTGTGAGCGCAGCCCAGAGCACACCTCCGGTGCCAAAGGTCGGAGACGGGAGGGACAAACTAAAAAAGAGCTGATCGATGCTGCCCCCGACAACGTAAACAAAAAACCCCAGTCCGAATACGCCGAAAACGATCGAGGGAACGCCGGCGAGATTGTTCACCGCGATCCGGACCGATCGCACGAGGAACCCCTGCCGGGCATATTCACGGAGGTAGATCGCGGCGAGCACTCCGAACGGGGTAACAACCACGCTCATCAGCAGCGTCATGACAAAGGTGCCGAAAATCGCCGGGAAGATCCCGCCTTCGGTGTTCGCCTCGCGCGGTTCGTCACTCAGAAACGTCCAGAACTGGTGTGCAAACAAACCAAGCTTGGAAAAGAAGGTGAGCTGGTTCGGGAAGTAATAGCCTAAAATATCCCCCGCAGGCAGCGTCGTTTCAGCCCCATCGATGGTGACATAGGTGAGCTCGACCGTACGTTGCTCGGAGCGGAGGTGTTTTGCTTCCGCCGCCAACACATCATAGCGGGACTGAAGCAGGGTCGCCCGCGCCTCGAAATCGGCCAGCATCTCCGCGGTGTTCCCGGCGAAGTTCGATTTGGCTTCAAGGGCGCGGCGACGCAGCCGGATTTCCTCGATCTCATGATTGACCGTACCGATCTCCTCCCGCTCGATCTGGCGAATGGCCTCACGACGAGCCCGCCCCTGTTCAGTAACGCGATCGAGGGTCGGAAAGAAAGCGTCTGCATTCGCAGGAACGATCGTGCCATCCCCCAGCTTCAGCTGTCGTGGAATAAAAATCGCATCCCCGTACTCAAGCCGCTCCGCGACGATGATATCCGCGGGATAATCCATCGCGGCAATCTCCTCGCGATCGATGTATTTATAGGAAAATCCATAAACATCCTTATTCCCCACAAAGAGCTGGAACTCCCGCTGCTCCGGCAGGGGACTGCCATCGGAATCGAGTACCGCGGTGCGTTTGGTCTGGCTCTTGACAATCTCGCCGGCGAACGCGGGCGCCGTCTTTATCCCGGCCTGGCTACCCGGCTTGACTTCAATGCGCACAACCGGTTTCGGCCAGAAGACCTCGAGCCCGTTATAGAGGATCATCCCCAGCAGGAAGGTAATCATCGTCACGCCGACGGCCAGTCCCATGGACGTCACCCAAACCCAGCTTTCGCCCGCTGGTTTGAAGTTACGCGAATTGTAATCGGCCTTTTTCATGGAGATATACACAGAGCTTACTCGACCGTCTTGTAGCGATCGCGGAGCCGCTGCCGGAGCACCTCAGCCAGGGTATTGACCAGGAAAGTCATCAAAAAGAGAACCATCGCCCCCAGGAACAGCGAACGATAAAGCGTACTGTGATGCGGTGCCTCGGGCAGTTCGACCGCAATGTTCGCGGAGAGCGTCCGCATCCCGGAAAATATATTCCACTCCATGATGGGGGTATTGCCCGTCGCCATCACGACGATCATGGTTTCCCCGACCGCACGACCCAGCCCGATCATCAGGGCGGAGAAAATCCCTGCCGACGCCGTCGGCAGCACGATGCGAAACGCCGTCTGCCACCGACTCGCTCCCAGCGCGAGCGAACCCGAACGAAGTGATGTTGGCACATTGGTCAGGGCATCTTCTGCGATTGTGAAAATAATCGGGATAACGGCGAAGCCCATCATGAACCCCACCACGAGCGAGTTCCGTTGCTCAAACGGCGTGCCCGTAACCTGCGGCCACCAGAGGCGGAAATCCGCCACCCGGGCGCCGCTGGTCGGGTCGGTGACGACGAAGAACATCCGCTCGATCACCGGACCCAAATTCCAGGCGAGAAAGCCGACGATCAGCATCATCGGGAGAAACAATGCGAACTCCAGACCAGGCGGAATATAAAGACGCAACCTCGGTGGCAGCTGGGCCCAGGCGCTGCCGAATACCACGGCCGTTGCGGGGATCAGGATTACAATCATGAGAACCGACGGGACGCGGGTATCGAGGATCGGAGCCAGCCAGAGTGCCGCCAGGAATCCGAGGACGACGGACGGCAGGGAGGCCATGATCTCCATCACGGGTTTGACCACGGTCTTGATCCCAGGCTTTAAGAACTGGGATGTATAGATCGCGGCGAGCAGCGCGATGGGCACGGCGAAGAGCAGCGCATAGAAGGTTCCTTTGAGGGAACCAAAGATCAACGGAACGAGTGAAAGCTTGGGTTCAAAGTCGTCGGATCCTCCGGTAGACTGCCAATCATAACGAGGTTCAGGCGCTCCTTCATACCAGAGTTTGCCGAAAAACGCCCGCATACTGGCTTCCGGATGCGGATCTGTCAGGCGAAAGAAATGAAGCGTGGCCGCCTCATCAAGAAAGACCATGCGGTCGTATTTACCACCGATGACGGCGTGCTTGATTTGAAAATCAAACTCCTCCTGCCAGCGGACCGTTTCGGTCGTCGAGAAGATCAGTGACGCCTTGCGCCCCTCGGCAAGGAGAAAGGCTTTATTTCTTACACTTGCGGCAAACACATTGGTGCCGGCTGCCTGAGGCGGAAAGACTCTGGTTTCGCCAAAGAGACGCTGTCCGGCCTCCGGGTGAAGATAAAGGCTGTAACCCGCAGTTTCACCGGTGGGTGATACCGCCACAAACGTCATATCGCCGAAGACATAATCCAGAAGGGCAATCCGGCTGTCCGGCAGACGAGCGAACGGCGAGAGACGTTGACGGACGACAAACTCGTCGCCCTCGAGAAACAGATACACCACCTCACCGGCCTCGGTGGCGACGAGCACCGAGTCGGCTTGGGTGGCGACGATAAAGGTATGGATTGAAGCACCAATCAGCGACGTCAGATCAAACGTCTGGCCGATGCTGGTTTGTCCTCCCCCCATCAAGCTTCGCCGCTGGGTCAGCGTGACCGCGTGAAGCTCCTTTTTCCCCTCGACCATTTGCGTGGCGACCGCGAGTTTACGGGCCCCTGCGTCCGCATAAGCAATCTGCGTGATCGGAGCTCCCGCTCGACCGATATTGAAGAGCGGTCCCGCCCGGACCTCAGCCGTGGTGACCCGGGCATTATCGCCCGTATACTCTGCCTGATAGAGAATATCGTTTAACGAGAACTTCCCGTCGCTCGTCCCCAAGGCGATGCGTTGGGCGCGCTGATTATAATGAGCCGCTCCGAAACCATGTTCCTGCACCCCCGGCAATGTTTTCTTCAGGACACCCCGATCGCCAACCACATCGACAAACAACAGATCACCATCCGCCTGCATGGCGAACGGCAATTCCGACCATTCGTCGATGCCCAGCTCAATATAATTTCCCGTTTCGAGCGGCACCCGTTTGAGTTCCTCGACCTCGGCGCCCCGAAAGAGCGGCACGACCTGGGCCAGGATGAAAACGAAGATCGCAAAAACCGCGGCGATGATGGACAGCCCGCCGACCTGGATGAAACGGTTCATGAACCGATCCACCAACAGGGTCGATCGGGCAACCTGAAAGCGCTTGGGTACAGGTGGAGGTCTGGTGCTTACAGGCATGGAAGGCAGGCAACCTGATTGCCAGAACGCCGCCGGCGGCACAACCCAGGGCCGGTTACATTAGCGTGACGAAGCAAAAGGGACATTCGGCGGCGAGGTGGGATCCGGATCGGCAAAGAATCCCGTTTTACTTCAACAACTGCTTCACCTCTTCAGCGATACTGCTAGGCAATGGAAAATAGCCGTCCTTGACGACGACTTCCTGACCCTGCCGCGAAAGGACAAAACGAAGGAACTCCGCCGTAAGTTTATCCATGGGACGGCCCGGATTCTTGTTTACGTAGATATAAAGAAACCGGGCGAGCGGGTAATCGCCGCTGAGACAATTCTCCGGCGTAGGATCGAAAGCCTTGGCTCCCGGCCGTTGCGCGATGGCAATCGCAGTCACGCCGGATGTTTTATAACCAATACCTGAATACCCCATCGCATAAAGGTCGGACGCGACTCCTTGCACGACGGCCGACGAGCCGGGCTGCTCTTTAACCCGGGTGCTGAAGTCGCCCCCGCCCAATGCCACATCTTTATAAAATCCGTAGGTGCCCGAGGCCGAATTGCGGCCAAAGAGTGAAATGGGCCGGTTCGCAAAGCTACCCGTCAAGCCCACCTCGCCCCAAGTGGTGATGGGCTTGCGTCCGAGGCGATACGTGCTGGAAAAGATCGCGTCCGCTTCGGGGAGGCTGAGGCTCTTGATCGGATTGTCTTTGTGCGTATAGATCGCGAGGGCATCAATCGCCACTTTGATTTCAAGTGGCTTGTAACCATATTTCTTTTCAAACTGATCGATCTCAGATCCCTTCATTTCCCGACTCATGGGTCCGAGTTGCGCGGTCCCTTCAATCAGTGCGACGGGAGCGGTGGACGACCCCTTCCCTTCAATCTGAATATTGACGTTCGGGTAGACCGAGCGAAAGCCCTCGGCCCACAAAGTCATGAGGTTGTTCAATGTGTCGGACCCGATGGAATTCACATTGCCGGACACACCTGATACTTGAGCGTACGGCTTGAGTTCGGGATCGACCCGAATTTGTGCGGAGAGCGATACGGCGAACACACCTAGGCCGAGCGTCAGCGCGCTCGCGGCGCGGGATAATAGTTTCATGGAATTAATAGAGCCGGTCAGTTTGATTCTCTGGTGGATTAAAACGTGACCTGAAGTTGCGATCGAACGCCCATGGCATTCGCCTCGGCGGGACCACCGTTTACAGTCTCACGCGTTTTGGCATAGACGACGCCAAGCTGATATTTGAGATCGTTTCCGCGTAAATACCAGTTGGCCCCCGCATACCATTCCGTCGATTGATTCATGGTACCGCCGCTCGGGGCCGAGCGCACCACATCGGAAAGGTTGACCCCTCGGCCGTCGGAATCGAGCCAGGCATAGCGCACCACGGCCTCGATTGTATCCTTCAGCAAAATACTTGGCTGGACAAAGAAACCCGAGGGAGTGGCATCGCGCGTGGCGGAAACACCGCCCTTGACGTCGGCGGCGAGGAATTCGGCCATGAACCCGAAGCGAGCGGCGTTAAGGTCGAGGTAAACCGAATAAAGGTTGAGATCGAATCCGCGACCGAGATTAACCACCCCCGCTCCTCCTTGGTCGGGCAGGAACCCTGTGCCAACGCCCGCCACCCAGGTACCTTTATTAGCGAACCGGCCCGTGATTCCCGCACTGCCCCAAAGCGCAACTCGGTTCGTGGAGCCGTCGCCCGCGGAGGAGGCCAGCGTGAAGTTCTCATTGCGCTCGGGCGTGGTCACCGCGGCGCTATAGACAAACCCTAAGGTTGAACTTAGTCCTGTCTTTCCGTCGAGAAAAGCGCCCACGCGGTAACTGGCCGCCCCGAGCCGGCGGCCATTATTCGATCCAACGAAATACCGCGTGACCGACGAGCGCTCGAGCGCGCGGATATTGCCGCTGCTCGCCCGTTCCTCGTAGGCCACGTTCACCTTTCTCAGGCCAAAACTGAATGTTAGCTCGGGTGAAGCCTCCCAGTTGAAGAAGGCGCCATCGTAAGCGGCCGAGGCAAAATCATAAGTGACCGTCGCGCCCCAATTCTGGCTAAGTTCCGCTCTCAGCGTCAGGTACATCCGCCGGAGAAACACTCGATTCGTTGCCGCTGGTCCGAAGGCCGCACCGTCGATGTCGGTGTCCAAGTGCGCGTATTGCATCTGCACGCGCATACCCAGACTCAGGCGTTGGGTGGATTGTCCACCAGGTACGACGGCCACCTTCGGCGTTTTGCTTTCCTGCACCAGTTCGGTGCTGATCGCTTCCGCCTCCTGATTCGTAAGAATGCCTTTTCGAATCAGGGCTTCCAATAGGGCCCGGCTTTCTTGCGCAGCAGCACTCACGGCACACACCAGAGCCAGAGCGAGGACAGCGATTTTTTTCGAGCGAGAGTTGAACATTTCGTCAGTTGAATCGGCCGACAGCCCGCCGAACAACCCCATCTTGCCCGTCGATTGTTACAATCGTGTGGCGGAATTGTGACAAACCCGCCACAACTGCGTTACGGGACCGACTTTCCTGTAACAAAGCCGTGGCTTATAAAGGTTGGCACGGGTCATCCTACCTCCTCGCCACTCCAGCGAGAAGCAAATCCTCCGTATCTGGGGCCGAGACTAGCTTCGACCCGAGGGCGATCGGCCGTCTCCGCGACGAACGCCCAAGAGGCGCGCAAAATCCCTCAAAGGGGCTTACTCGCCGGTGACGTACCGGAGCGCATATTGCGCGTGATTATAATCCGCCACCGTCGCGAGATAATCGCGGCGGGCCCGGGCCAATTCATCCTCCGCTTGCAAGTCCTCCAAGACCGCACCGACGCCGGTTTCGCGCCGCTGCCGTGACAACCGCGCCGTTTGATCGGCCGCTTCGAGGAACTTCCGAGCAGATTCGATCTGCAACCCGAGCGAGCGCAATTGGGCATGCTGTTCAACCACTTGACGGCGAATCGTGTCACGCAAACGCTCCACCTCCAACTCGCTCTGGCGTTCACGCGCCGCAGCTTCACGTTGGCGATTACGATCGAAAAGCCCTCCCGGACCCACGCGCCAACTCAATCCCAGCGCGTAGTCCGTGCTCCGGTCAAAGC
>CAYVDZ010000002.1:27554-28641 GCA_964450575.1 uncultured Opitutus sp. | reverse complement strand
AGGCCGGACTGATGACTGATGACTGATGACTGATGACTGATGACTGACGGCGGATCGTCCACCTGCTGTCCCGAACGTCGTTTACCGCGCCAGCGGAAGGACGATGCGCATCGTGGTTCCTTCGGAGCTGGTGTCGCGCAGGGTGATATCGCCGTGGTGGCTGATCAGGATCCGCTTGGCAATCGCCAGCCCGAGACCGGTGCCGTCGGCGCGGCCGGAGAGGAATGAATCGAAGATGCGTTCGCGAAGGGCCGCGTCCACGCCGGTCCCGGTATCGGTGATGTCGACAATTACCTGATGCGAGCCCGGGCGGTCTTCGGTCGTGAGGGTAATGGTGATGGTGCCGCCTTCCGGCATGGCGTGCGTGGCGTTGATCAAGAGGTTGAGCAACACCTGTTGAATCTGGCCCTTGTGCGCCTCGATGAACAGCGGTCGTGCCGGAGCATCGAAGCGCACGGAAACCTTATGCTGCGCCAGTTTCAGCCGCACGAGGACAAGGGTATCCTCGACGATGTCCGCAAACAACCAGCGGGAGTGCAGGCTCGAAGGGGATTTGGCAAAGCTGAGGACGCGCGTTACAATTGATTCGAGCTGATCGAGCTTCTCGCCGATGACGCGCATATCGGTTCGCCGCGGATCCCCTGCCGCGAAATCGACTCCGAGGCCGCCGTGCAGGAGTTTGAGGACGGTGAGCGGGTTGCGGATTTCGTGAGCGATTTCGGCCGCGAGCAGGCCCAAAGTGGTGAGCCGCTCATTTTTTCGCAACACGTCTTCGCTCTGGAAAACGCGGGCGTAGAGCCGGGCGTTTTGCAGCGCCACGGCGGCCAAGCTGGCCAGGGCGGCGCACAGCCGCTTCTCGTCGTTGTCGAAACGGTGCGGGCGATCGGTAAAAATGGAGACGACGCCCAGCACCTCACCTTCGAAGATCATGGGCGTGGACAATACCGAATGCAAACTGGGGTCCGCCGGCAGATCCAAGAGCTCGAGGAATTCGGGCGACTGGATGTCCGTGAACGCGACCTGTCGCCGGGTATGGATCGCGGCGCCCGAGAGACAGGAGTCCAACGGAAGGTCGCCGGTGGGAACT
>CAYVDZ010000002.1:1160-27544 GCA_964450575.1 uncultured Opitutus sp. | reverse complement strand
AACTGGCGTAACGGCGCCGTTGGTGAGCGACGCGCAGCGCACCGTGCCATTTCCCGAATTGTGAATATAAAGCGCACAAGCCCGGGCTGCGAGGGTGTGGCGGGCCTCGCGGGTCAATGTATCGAACAGCTCTTGTTGCTCAAGTTTGGTGACGAGCGATTGGCCGGCGGTGATGAGGGACTCGAGCTGGCGGGCCTTGGCCTTGAGATGTCCGAGTTGCCAGAGACGCTGCAGCACCCGGGTGGCCTCGGCGGCGAATTGTTCCAACAACTTTAGGTCGGCCGCGGTAAAACCTCCGACGTGGTCACTCTCGAGATCGATGACGCCGATCACCTGTTCCTCGTCCTGCATCGGCGCGGCCATCTCGCACCGGGCGGCGGGCCGCACGGCGATGTAGCGGGGCTCGACCGTGACGTCGGGTACGAGGAGCGAGCGGCGGTTGAGCAAACACCAGCCGGTGATGCCATGGCCGGGCTTCAATCCGCGCGAATCGCCGGCGGGCGCGAGCGCGCCCGCCTGGACCTCGATTTCCAGCCGACCTGTATCCGGACTTAGGAGACCGATGGATCCGGCATCGGCGCCAAAGGTCTTCACGAACAGATCCAGCATTTCGCGGAGCGCGACCTCGGGGTCGTCGGTGCGCGTGGCGAGAGAGGCAAGCTGGTAAAGCGCCTCCGACACCGAAATTTGGATACGGAGGATCGGCGTTTTCCCGGGTGCTGGAGGATTATCGGCCACGACGGATGGTTTTGATCAACGCTGGCACGTCTGGATTCGTCCCCGGGAGCTCACGCCGCTTCGGTGAGACGGCCCGGAAGCGGCCTTGGCGCATGGCGGCGGGGCGAAGGCTATTTCGCCGGAACCGCGGCGGCCGGCACGGGGACGATGATTTCGTTGAGGGCATCGCGCAGCGTGACCAGCCGCTCGGTACCTTCGATCGCTTCATGATTCGCGCTTTCGATATAGAAGGTATCGATCGCCACGCCGCGTTCGGTGCCGATCCGGGCGAAGGTGATGTCGAATCCGTGATCGCTGATCGTTTTCGCCAGCCGGTAGAGCAGACCGATCTGATCGCGCGCTTGAATTTCGACGATCGTACGTTCCATGGATAACTCATGGTACACGTCAACCGTCGGAGGAAACGAGCTGTGCAGCGCCTCGCCGGTGACCGTTGAGAGATAGCGGGTCGAGGCGATTTTCCTGGCCTGCGCCATGATATCCGGGAGCAATTCCCGATTGGCGATGAGCGCATCCTCAATCGTCTTCGCAAATTTCTCCTGCGCGCTCGCGCTCTGGACGGGACCGCGGCCCGGTTCGACCACATAGAAGGTGTCGATCGCAATATGATCCGTCCGTGAGATGACCTTCGATCCGAGGATACTCAGGCCCGCGACACTGAATGCACCGGCGAGTTTATAGAAGAGCCCGGCGCGGTCCCAGGTGACGACATTCACCACGGTGAGCGAGCGATTGAGATCATCTTTCCACTCGATGATCGGCCGGAGAGATCCGACGGAGTCCGCGGTGGTGATCGACTGCAGCAGCCGGTTCACCATCTGGATGTGCAGCGCGATCTCGTCGGCGTCGGTGTGAACAAAATACCGATCGGGGAGCAGGCCGAAATGAGCGTTGATCTCGTCGGCACTGATGCCGGGGATGGTTTTTGCGATCAGTTCCTGTTGGGTCATTTTTTTCTTTTCCTGAAGGCTGGCGTCAAGGGCAGCGCCATGTTTCAGCCGCTCCAAGGTTGAGCGATAAAGTGTCGTGTGCAACGTATCCTTATAGCCATTCCAAAGGTCGGCGGCGGTGCCGCGCGCATCGCAAAAGGTGTGAACGTAAAGGTGCCGCAGGCGTTCCGGGTCGCCCACCAGCTCCGCAAAGGCAGTGGCCGTATTGGGATCATCTACATCCCGCTTCTGCCAGAATCGTGCCATTGCGAGATGATTTTTGATGACGAATTGCACTAAGTCGCGTCCGGCTGCTGGAACTTCGAAACGTTCCAGCAGGGGACCAGCGATCCGTACGCCACTTTCCGCATGCCCCCGAATACCTTCCGCTTTTCCAATATCATGCAGGAGCAAGGTCAGATAAAGGAGGGCTGCGTCGCTCGACTCGTGCAGTGCGGCGCGATACTTCAGCGTGATGGGCTCCGCTTCGGTGAAAATCCGATCGAGTTCGCGGATGGCACTCAGGGTGTGCACATCCGCCGTGTACCGATGGTAATATTCGTGTTGGACGAGACAGGTGAGTGCGTCGAACTCAGGGATGAACGTCCCCAAAACGCCCAACTCGTGCATGGTCGCGAGGATCGGATGGACATCACCTACTTCCGAGAGGATGGCGCGAAACGAGACGGTCGCGTCGTGGGAATGCGCCACTTCCGTGGTCAGCAAGGGCAGGGAAACGCGGATGAGGTCGGCGAGGTGGAAATCCAGGGAAGCGCCCAGCGTCTGCAGGTGGCGGAAAACGCGGATGAGCCGCACCGGGTCGTCGCGAAAGACCTCGGGTTTTTCCGCGGCGAGTTCGCGACCACGCAGGATGAAGCCATCGATGCGCTTGGCGCGGACGAAACGCGAAGCGAGCAGGCTCTCGCGAAAGGAACGCTTATCGCCATTGCCATTGCGACCGATGCTGAGGGCAAGGCGGTCTTCGACGAGTTTCGAGAAGCGAAAGATCGTCTGCGCGGCGCGGTAATAATCCTGCATGAAGTGCTCCACGCGGGCGAGCATCTCGGGTTCCGTGTAGCCGAGGTTTTCGGCGATGCGCGGTTGTGTATCCAGGTTCATGAGATCCGTGGCCCGGGCGCTCATGAAATGCAGTTCGTTGCGGACGCGGAGCAGGAAATCGTAGGCGCGATGGAAGGCCGCGAGGTCGTCGGCGCGGACGTAATTTTGCGTTACAAGCTCATCGAGCTGGGTGACGTCGAGTTTCACCCGCGCCATCCACACGGTGTTTTGGTAATCCCGCAGGCCGCCCACTCCGTTTTTGATGTCGGGCTCCTGGTTGAAAACGGTATTCGCAAAACGACTGCGGCGGCTCGCCTGATCGTCGAGCCGTGATGCGATGTAGTCCTTCGGGTTTTCGCTGATGTAGTAGCTCCGATAGGCTTGGGAAAACGTATCGAAGAGCTTCTCGGAGCCGGCGACCCGGCGCGCTTCGAGCAGCGCGGTCTTGGTCTGCATATCCTGGCGGGCTTCCGCAAATGCTTCGTCGATGGTGCGGGTGGAGTGGCCGACCTTCAGGCCGCAGTCCCAGAGAATGTAGAGAATCTCGTTGGTGAGGTGTTCCTGCAGTGGCTTGGCCTCCGGGGGCTTAATCTTCGTGGGAAACAGGAACATGATGTCCACGTCGCTCCAGGGCGAAAGTTCGCCGCGCCCATAGCCGCCGAGGGCGACGATTGCGACCGGCGCGGGCACGGGACCGATGATGCGCGCATAAGAGCCGAGAGCGTACTCGAGCAAGTGTCGCAGTAACGCATCAATGATTGCGGTCCGTTCGTGACAAATCGTAAGTCCGGGCGAGCCCGTATTATGACGGTTGCGCAGCGCGGCCATTTCCCACCGGAGGAACTCCTTGCACGCGGCGAGCCGCTGGGTGACGGGAACGTCACCAGGAAAGGAAAGTTGCTCGCGAGCGCGTTGCGGAATGTTGGCGGGCATCAGAAAACGGAGGACGGAGCTTCGAACGGGCTGAGGGAATGTTTCAATGTTCATCTGTTTTCGCGCGGTGTGAAGCGCGCTGATGAGGTGAGCCGCGGACGCTTTTCGGTCATGCAAGCGGCATTCCCGTTTAAGCTTACGGCATTTCAGTCGTCACGGGGTCGGGGAGCTTGAGCGGATTAATTCGTGAAGTGCGGCGCGGTCGGAGCAGGGTTTGGGGTCACTTCGATCGCACGGTTTAACCACTTGCGTCGTCGTACGGCGCCCGGTTCTGTCGTCGGTTTAACCTAGCACCGCACCGATGGCCGAGATCTCCAAGAGCTACGAATCGCACGACGTTGAGAAGAAATGGTACGCCGCCTGGATGGACGCGCAGGCGTTCGCCGGCAAGGTGATACCCGGGCAGGAGCCCTATTCCATCGTCATCCCGCCGCCGAATGTCACGGGCGTCCTGACCATGGGCCACGTGTTGAACAACACGTTGCAGGACGTCCTGACGCGCCGCGCACGTCTCGAAGGCAAGTCGGCGCTCTGGTTGCCGGGAACCGATCATGCTGGCATCGCGACCCAGGCGGTCGTCGAGCGTGAGCTCCGCAAAACAAAGGTCACCCGTCGGGATTTGGGGCGGGAGAAGTTCCTCGAGAAGGTGTGGGAATGGCGGCACGAGAAGGGCGGGATTATCCTGCAGCAGTTGCGCGCCCTCGGAGCCTCCTGTGACTGGGAGCGGACGCAGTTCACGATGGACCCGCATTACTCGCAAGCGGTGCTGAGCGTCTTCGTGGATCTCTTTCAAAAGGGAAGCATCTACCGCGGAAAACGCATGGTAAATTGGTGCCCGGCCACGCAGACGGCTTTGTCCGACGAGGAAGTGATCATGAAGCCGGTCAACGGCACGATGTACCGTGTCCGCTACGAACGCGTGGATGCGCCGGGTCAGTTCATCGAAGTGAAGACGACGCGTCCGGAAACGATTCCGGGCGATACCGCGATTGCGGTGCATCCGGACGATCCCCGTTTCACGGATTGGATCGGTAAGACGGTGCGCCGGGCGATTGGGCCGGCGGCGGAGATCCCGATCATCGCGGACTCGGCGGTCGACAAGGAGTTCGGCACCGGGGCGCTCAAGATCACGCCGGCCCACGACAAGGCGGATTTCGAAATCGGGGCGCGCCATAAGCTGCCCATCATCGACGTGCTCGATGCGGGTGGAGTTCTCAACGAGTTGGCCGGCCCGGAGCTCGCTGGGATGGAGCGTTTCGCGGGGCGGAAGAAGGCGGCGGAGCTGTTGCAGGCCTGCGGTGCCTTGGTCGCCGAGGAGGTCTATGCCAACAACGTCGGTTACTCCGAGCGAGCTGATGTTCCCATCGAGCCCCGGCTCACGTGGCAGTGGTGGCTCAAGTACCCGCGCGTGGAAGAGGCGAAGGCCGCTGTCCGCGACGGGCATATCACGTTTCATCCCGAACGTTGGAGCAAAGTATACCTGCATTGGCTGGAGAACATCCAGGACTGGTGCATCAGCCGTCAGCTCTGGTGGAGCCATCGGATCCCGGTCTGGTATCGTGTGGGCGTTGAAAAGGAGAAACTGAGCGAGGCGGATCTGCGCGATCCCACCAAGGTGCACGTTTCCCTGGCGGGACCGGCCGACCCGGAAAACTGGCTCCAGGAGGATGATGTTTTGGATACGTGGGCGTCATCCTGGCTCTGGCCCTTTGCCACCATGGGGTGGCCGGATCGTGCGGCGGAGGAAAAGGCGGGACTCGATTATTTCTACCCGACCACCGCCCTCGTGACCGGTCCGGATATTATTTTCTTCTGGGTCGCGCGCATGATCATGGCCGGTCTGGAATTCATGCGACCCGGCGAGCCGATTGAGCGGCGAATTCCGTTCAAGCATGTGTATTTCACCGGAATCATCCGCGATGCCCAGGGTCGGAAGATGTCGAAATCGCTCGGCAATTCCCCCGACCCGCTCGACCTGATCGCGAAGTACGGAGCCGACGGGCTGCGTTTCGGAATCGTGTCCATTGCTCCGCAAGGGCAGGATATCCGGTTCCAGGAAGATCGCATCGAGAGCGGAAAAAACTTCTGTAACAAGCTCTGGAACGCCTGCCGCTTCCGCCAGATGAGCGGCGCCGCGGGTGACAATTCCTCGCTCGAGGCGATCGTTGCCCGCCTGGAACCGGGTCAGTTCGATGCAGACGATCACGCGATCCTCGACCGGATGCTCGCCACGGTGCGCGACACGGATCGCTGCTTCGAACAATTCGAATTCAGCGCCGCCGCCCAAGGACTATATGGTTTTTTCTGGAATGATTTCTGTGACTGGTATGTTGAAGTTTCAAAGTCGAAACTCCAGAACCCCGCGGCCAAGGCAAACTGCCTCGCAATTCAGGATTTCGTCCTGAGGCAAACCCTGCTGCTGCTGCATCCGTTTATTCCGTTCATCACGGAGGAACTGTGGCATCAACTTGGATACGGTGTAGCGCCACGTTTCATCGAGGACGCCCGGACGGAAAACGCCTCCCAGCTCGCGACGAGCCTCTCGACCCGGGGCCTGCAGCTTGATGGCGCCGCGGTGGCGTCGGTGGAAAAGTTGAAAACGTTCATGTCGCAAGCCCGTGCGCTCAAGGCGGAGCACAACCTCGCGAGCCGACGCGACGTGACGTTTTTCGTTATTGCCGGCGACGCCGAATGGAAGGTCATCGAGGACAACCTCGCCAGCCTGGCGCGGATGGCGGGCGCGGCCGAGATTGCGCGGCGTGATCAGGTCGATGGTGCACCTGCCGCGGTGACGCCGCTCGGCACGGTGTATCTGGATTTGGCGAGTACGGTCGACGTCGGCGCGGAAAAAATCCGCCTCCAGAAAGAGCTCGATCAGATCACGAAACATGTCGCCGGTACAGAGGCGCGACTCGCGAACGAAGCATTTGTCAGCAAGGCGCCGCCGGCCGTGCTCGAAGGGGCAAGGCGGCAGCTGGCCGAACAGCAGGCGCGGCGAGCGGAGTTGGATCGGTTGTTGCAGGCCCTGGGCTGAGGCTGGAAGCGGGGACGGTGACGGCCGAGGTTTCAGACTGCGGCGAGGCGTAGTGTCCGGCGGCCCGCCTGGGGCGGGCCGCGGACGGCATTTTGTCGTTGGTCGATCGGGCGAAAGACCGCACGGATTGTGATCGGATCGGGCGCGGACGCGACTTTTGAACCCGCTCGTCTCCACAATCCACACCGCGCGACTTGCTCAACGAGCTAAGGTCCACTCGTTTGGTGTTCATGCCTAACCCGCCCCGTATTCTTGCGTTCTCCGGCAGCTCCCGCCGTGAGTCGTTCAACCAGAAGCTGCTGAATGCAACCGTGGAGGCCGCGCGTACTGCGGGTGGCGAGGTCACTGCTATAAGTCTGAATGATTACGTGCTGCCTCTGTATAACGGCGATCTGGAGGATGAGCAGGGCTTGCCGGAAAATGCGGTGAAGCTGATTGCATTGATCACGCAGCACGACGCTCTGTTGATTGCGTCGCCGGAATATAACTCCCAGATTACGCCTCTGCTGAAAAACACGATCGATTGGTGCACGCGAGCGGAGGAAAATCCGTTGGAAGGGAAAGTGGCGGCGGTTGTATCAGCGTCGCCCGGGGCCTTTGGGGCGATCCGCTCGATGACGCTGGCGCGGCAGCTGCTGACGCATCTCGGCTGTTTTGTGATTCCGACACAATGTATCCTCCCGAAGGCAGCCGAGGCCTTTGATGCAGAGGGCCGGCTCCAAGACACCGGCGCGCAAAAGGCGGCCACGGCTGTCGCAAATGAACTCGTGCGAGTCACCGGCCTTCTTGTCGGGTAACGACTTTTTCCAGGCCGGCCTGACTTGGGCACTTTCGCTAGAATTGTGAACGGAACAGGGCCGCAATGTGGTCGAGTGCCTTGATATAAAAAGGCCGATTCGAGTGCTGCTCCAGCGTGACCTGCTCCGACCGTTTCAGGTCGGCTTCGAAAATCTCGAGGTGGCGTGTGCCGATCTGTCGATCAAGTACGTTCAGGAGCACCTCGTCGTTAATCCTAAAACTCCGATTGTCGAAATTGGCCGAACCGACGGTCACCAACGTGCCGTCGACGGACATCGTCTTGGGATGATACATCGCCGGGAGATATTGATGGATTTCGACGCCGGCTTCGAGTAACGGCGCCCAGCGTGAACGGGAAACCGCGCGTCCGAATCGCGAATCGTTGATCGCGGGAACGATGATGCGGACGCGAACGCCCCGTTTGCGTGCAGCCACGATGGTTTCGACCGCCAAGTTATCCGGTACGAAGTAGGCTTGCGAGATGTCGATCGTCTTTCGCGCTGCGGCGATGGCGAAGAGGTAACCGATTCGCACATATTCGGGGGCATCAGATGGGCCGCTCTTATAGCATTGGGCAGTGACCGATCCTGCCGGTGCCACCTCCGGATAATAGTCTTCACCGAGGAGGAGCCCTCCGGTGGTATGCAGCCAGTTGGCGGCGAAGACGGCTTGCATTTGGCGAACGACGGGGCCCTCGACTCGCACCTGGGTTTCCCGCCAGACTTTCTCGTTTTCGGCGTCGCCATCCCAACTATCATCGATGCACATGCCGCCGGTGAACCCGATGCGTCCATCGGCGACCAAAATCTTCCGATGGGTACGGTGATTGATATTGGGCTTCACCTCCCACCAGTTCTGTCGGCCATATTTATAGATCTCAACCCCGGCTTCCTGGAGGCGGTCGCGATCGTCGTCCTTGAACTTCAAGGTGCCCATGCCATCGACGAGCACGTGAACTTTGACTCCGGCGCGGGCTGCGTCCATCAAGGCGAAAATAAAATCCTCGCTCACTTTACCGGGGGTCCAGATATAGGTTTCCAGTGTAACGGTTTTCCTGGCGCCCCGAATCGCCTCCAGCATGGATGGGAAGAATTCCGCTCCGTTGACCTGCAGCTCCACGGCGTTGCCGGACATAAACTCGGCTCCGACGAGGGGACCCAAGGCATTGGAGAAGGAAGGATCGGCCGGGCCGTAATCGATGGTGATTTGTTCCTGTAAAATTCTGGCCGACGTGTACCAGAAATAGCCGCCGAGCACGACCGCAACACATAGTAAAACTCCGAGCCAATACCACGGACCACTCTTCCGTTTTCCTTTTGGTTTGGACGGGTTCGCCCGGGGCTGCGTGTCGTCGCGCTGACGGTGAGTATTCTCGGGTAGAGACATGGGGAAGCGAAGGTCTGGACCGATTTTGGGCCAGGGAGTTCCCGAGCGCGGATTGGGTGTCACTTCCGGGTCGGTTCGCGGTCTACCTATCAGAACTCGGTTGGAACTCTGTTTTATCGTCCCTCGCGCAAGACCCAGCCTGTTTTCGGCGAGTTCTGCTATCGTTGTTCCGGTTCCGTTGTTGTCATCCCATGCCCAATTCCGACCTTCCTCCTGATTCGCCGCGCGCAACCCGTCCAGTCGTTCCTCGTGGTGCACGTCGGAAGCGAAGTGCCCGACAGATGTTGCTGTTTGGCGGAGGAAAAAAGCAGAAGCGCGCGCTTTGGCTCTTCGTCTTTGCCTTTCTCCTGGGTGCCGGCGTGTTGGGCCTGGTGATTCTCAACACGGATCTCGAGTGGGTGATGATCACGGACGCACTCAATCGGCTGAATCCCATCGCCGTGCTTCCGATCATGGCGATTTTGCCGATCTTTGGGTTTCCTATTTCGGTGGTGTATCTTTTCGCCGGACTGCGATTCGGTCCGGTGTGGGGCGGAGCGGTGGTGGCCGCGGTGACGGCGGTCCATCTGCTCGGGACCTACTTTATCGGCCGCGGGTACTTGCGGGGGCCGGTGCAGCGCTTCATCGAGAAACGCCATGCGCGTCTGCCGCGGGTGCCCGGGGATGAGCAGGGCGCGGTGGCGGTCATCGGTGCACTCGTGCCCGGCCTGCCGTATTTTGTTCGCAACTACCTGCTCGTGCTGGCCGGCCTGCGCCTCCGGACCTTCTTTTGGGTTTGTCTGCCCATTTATGTGGCGCGCTCGTATGTGACTATATTGCTCGGTGATATGGGGAGCGATCCCAGTCGAAACAAATTCATCATTCTCGTCATCGTGGATGTTTTGAAGGTCGCGGTTTGCGCGCTCGTGATCTGGCGGTTGCGCGAGCATCACCGGAAGTATCACGGGCACCATGACGACGAGGGCGAGCACGGCGCGCCTGTTCCACCGAACGACGCAAAGACGTGAGCAGCGGCGGCGGCCGGTTCCGTTTAAGCTGCGCCAGCAAGAAGGCCAGCACGGCACCTTCCGTGCCGGTCATGGCCGCGAGGTTGTGACTCAAGGTGTCCTCGGACTTTTTGACAATCACATCGATTGTCGCGCCCTCGAGGTAGCTTTGGAGAACGACCGGATGAATATAACATTTGCGGCAGACGCTGGGAGTGTTGCCGAGGCGCTCGGCGACCCGCTCCACGGCGGCCACGACATTTTTCCTAGCCTGCGCTTTCGTATCGAAGCGCTCGAACTGTCGCAAGGCGATGGCGGCCAGCACCGTTCCCGCCCACGTGCGAAAGTCCTTGGCGGAAAACCCGGCCGCGGCGATTTCGCGCAGGTACGTGTTTACATCGTCGGAGCTGATCCGCTGTCGCTCGCCGTCTTCGTCGATATATTGAAACAGCTCCTGGCCGGGAAGATCCTGGGTGCGACGAACAATGCCGGCGAGCCGCGGATCCTTCAGGTTGATCGAGTGGCGCACTCCGCTCTTGCCCTTGAAATCAAACTGCAGAATGCCACCTCGTTTGAACCGCACATGGCGGTCACGCATGGTGCTGAGCCCGATCGAGCCATTGGTGCGGGCGTATTCTTCGTTGCCCACGCGCACGAGGGTGGTCTCGAGGAGACGGACCATGGTCGCGAGCACTTTCTCGCGGCCGAGTCCGGGGCGGGCCATGTCGCGCGCGATCCGCTTGCGAATGCGCGGGAGAGCTTTGCCGAAGGCGATCATTCGCTCGTACTTGTTCTCGTCACGGACGGCGTGCCAGTCGGGGTGATAACGGTATTGCTTGCGACGGCGTGCGTCGCGGCCGGTGGCTTGAATGTGACCATCTTCGCGCCGGCAGATCCAGACATCCGTCCAGGCCGGCGGAATGGCGAGGCGCTTGATGCGCCCGCGTGTAACCGGATCGGTGATACGACGGCCGTCGGGATCGAGATAGCGGACCGCCTTGCCGGCTGAAACGCGACGAACCCCGGGGTCATTGTCGTTGACGTAGCGCAAGCCGGCGGATTTAGCCGCGGCAAGGCACGGCGTGTCGGGAGGGGGCTTGACCGTCGGGGAGGCGCGGTGGGGCATTTTCCTGATCGGGACGGCTATTGCCAGGGTGGGAGGTAAAGGTGGAGGGCGACCAGGTGCGCGCGAGCCCAGTCCAATCCGGCGAGAGTGTCGGAGTTGGACTCAGCGCGCACAGGCCCGGTTCCATCGTCGTGGCGGCTCCCTCGGCCGGGTTGGTTCACGGTCTGCCGATCTGAATGCAGCGAGGTACGGGCTCGCGGAAAAAGACAAGGCGGGACCCTCGCGGGTCCCGCCCGATCCGGCGTGCACGGTGGGTGAAGAAAACGAGACAGGGCTACCGCCGTCTTATTCCTTTTCGGTTTGGCCGGCGGCGTTGGCCTCTTCGTTGACCGTTTCGGCAAGGGCGGTGAGGCGCTTGTCGGTCTCCCCCTCCTCGTCGAGCGTTTCCTGGAGGAGTTTCGCGATCTTGTCCTCGCCCAGCGTTTCCGCGAAGGCGCGGGCCGTACCGTAGGCGGCGATTTCGTAATGCTCCACGCGTTGGGCGGCGCCGATCAGCTTCGCGTCGCGGATGGCATCGGGACCTTCCTCGGTGGTGGCTTCCTGGCCTTCCACGAGGAGTCCCTCCATCGCGTGGCAGGTTTTGCCCTTGGCTTTTTCACCAAGGATTTTGAAGCACTGCTCAAGGCGATCCACGTGTTCGCGCGTTTGTTCGAGGTGCTCGGTAAACCCCTCTTTCAGTTCCTCGTGGGAAGCGGCCTTGGCCATCTTCGGCAGGGCTTTGATGAGTTGGTTCTCGGCGTTGTGGAGATCACGAAGTTCGTCGACGAGGAGTTCCCGGAGTGAATTTATAGCGGCCATGGATGAGTGAGCTTGAAGGGTTAAACGTTGTTATCTTTTCCCGATGCAGGCTGGGTCGCATCGGGCCTGGGCCACCGTCATGTGCTCCGTGCTCTGGTTCCGTAGGGCGGGGGACGAATTACTGGTTGGTGAAATATAGGTCGCGGCCGCGGCGGTGGAACCGATTCCGTATCTACAAGGGAAATTTCCCAGGGTAAATTCCGAGTTTTTCCGGGGAAACTCTGTCCCTCGCGGGCAGTCAGCTCTCGGGAGCCGGTTTCCTGGGGCTCTCTTCGAATTTGGGATAGGAGTTGTTCCCTGGGGCTCCGGTTTATCTTTATCAGGAGAGTCTATAAATGCTGCGCCAAGCCACCGATTTGGAGAAATTTGAAGTGCGCGCGACCGATGGTCCGATCGGCCGCGTGCGCGACTTTTTTTTTGACGATCGGCGCTGGATCGTGCGCTACGTTGTAGTGGAGACCGGCTCGTGTTTGAATCGGGCGGAGGTTTTGATTTCTCCCGTGTCGGTGAGTGGACCGGATTGGCTCCATCGTTTCGTTCCCGTCGCGCTCACCCGCGAGCAGGTGGAGGATAGCCCGGCCCTCGATCCCCGGCTCCCGGTGACGCGCGAGCATGAGTCGGCGCTCATCCATCATTACAACTGGCCCGTCTACTGGGGAGTCTCTGGTTTTCCGGAAGTGGATATTCCGGAGGAAGGCGACGGGAAGGGATCGTCCGAAGGGCAGGATGCGGCTGCGGAGGCGACGGGCCTTGCGGCCGCCGGAGGTTTGGGGGAAAAGGCGAGAATCGGACGGGGATCTCGTTTGCGAAGTGTTCGAGCCGTGACCGGGCACGCGATTGAGGCGGTGGACGGCCGCGTCGGGGATGTCTCCGACTTTCTGATGGATGATCTTACGTGGGAAATCCGTTATCTGCTGGTCGACACGTGCAGTTGGTGGCCGGGGAAAAAGGTGTTGATTGCTCCGCAGTGGATTGAGCGGGTCGGGTGGAGTCAGGCCCGGGTTTACGTGAAGCTCACGCGGGAAGCGATTAAAGCGGGGCCGGCTTATCATCCGGATCAGCCGGTGACGCCGGACTATCCGGGGCAGCTGTGCCGACACTCGGAGAAAGTGGCGCGGGCGGGTAGCCCGGAAGGGGTTCGATAGTGAGGAGCGGTGCGCCGGGAGAAGGTCGCGAAGCAGTGCGACACCGAAGGCCCGAGGAACGGTCTGAAGTGGTGTCAGGTTTCACAACTCATAACCCACCACTACCATGCTGAGATGGACTTTATTGTTTCTCGTGATTGCCGTCATTGCGGGCCTCTTGGGCTTCACGGGTGTCGCAGGCGCCGCGACGGACATTGCCCGGATCCTGTTCTTCGTTTTCCTCGTTCTGCTGATCATCTCCGCGATCATCAGTGCTTTCAGGGGGAAGCCACCGGTGTAAAAGCGTGGGAGGCAATCCGGCCTCCTCACTCAGTCTACTTCTTGAAAGCGCCTTTGGTGGGGGGCGGTTTTGGGAACACCGCTAAACTCTGCCGCACCTTTCTATCGGGCGAACGGATTGTTGAGTTCCGTCCGTAGGTCGACTCCGCGCGAATCCAAGCGCCCGCGGTAGTCGTTAAAAGGGTCGTTGTAGAGCGAGTCGCGGTAGAAGGGATCTCGGTAGAGTGGGTCCCCATACAGCGAATCGCCCAGGAACGGATCACGGTAAATGCTGCCGCCCTTCACGTGACTTTCGGTGTAGCCGATGCTGATGGAGAAGCGCCGTTTTGGATCGTCGATGTGGACGACCATGGAACCGGTTTTCTCGCTGTAGCCGCCTTTGCCGAAGCCGTAGCTGAGGGAGAATGACCCGTGCACGTTCTTTTCCGGCTTGGCGTTTTCCGGCTGCATGCGGGCATGCCGTGAAAGGTAAGTTGGCGGAGCGAGGAGGGTGCGGGCGAGTTTGGCGCTGTGATAACGCTCGATCATGGCATCGAGGCGCGGCAATTCCCCGGCGGAGAGTGTGTCGAATCCGGCGATCTTTTGTTCTTGCTCCGTGAGTCGTTGCGAAAAACGGGCCGGGGATTCCCCGTTTCGAGCGGTGGTGTCGCGTCGCACCAGTGCGTCGATTACGGCCACTTCATCAGAGGTGAGGCGGTCGAGGCCACTGGCGGTTTTGTCGGTGGCGTTGAGTGACTGAGAAAAACGAACGCCGCCCGGAGCAGAGGCGCCGCTCGCACCGCTGATTAACGTCAGGGCGGCGGCGAGAAGGAGAATCCACGCGGGTTTCATGCGAAAAAAGAGTGGGGCACTTGAAAGGGGGACTCACGAACATTCGCATGAGTTCCGGGTTTTGCGAGCTCGGGGCGATTTTTGCGGCGGAGGGGTATCGCCGGTCGGGCCGCCGCTGGCGCAGGGCTGGTTCGGCCATCGTGGTCTCGCTCCCCAAGTGGAATCTGAAGCCATCCTCTGATCGTCAACGGCGCGCACTGATCACAGAACTCGCGCGCAGAAAACGCTCGTCCTTGCATCGGTTTACAATGTCGTCCGTCATGCTGCCGCCGATTGCCCCGGTTTGGCCGCGGCTCAACTCCTTTCCCGCTTTCCTTCTCCATGTTGCCTTACGCGCTCACCATTTTCACGGGAGCTTTCCTGCTGTTCCAAGTTCAGCCGCTGATCGGCAAGTTCATCCTGCCGTGGTTTGGAGGCGGGCCCGGCGTATGGACCACGTGTCTGCTTTTTTTCCAGACCTTGCTGCTCGGCGGCTACGCGTATGCGCATTTCACGTCGACCCGGCTCAAGCCCAAGCAGCAGGTCGTCGTGCATGTGGCCCTGCTGCTATTGTCGCTGCTCATGCTCCCGATCGCGCCGTCCGACGATTGGAAACAACATGTGGCAGGCGACCCCACCTGGCAGATTCTGCTCCTGCTCACGATGAGCATTGGTTTGCCGTATCTTGTGCTCTCGTCCACCGGACCATTGATGCAGCACTGGTTCAGTCGGACCAATCCCGGCATCTCTCCGTATCGCCTCTACGCGTTGTCGAACGTGGGTTCGCTCCTCGCGCTTTTGAGCTACCCGGCTTTCTTCGAAGTGAAATTTTCCCGCCATGCCCAGGCGAATCTGTGGTCGGCGGGTCTTGTGCTTTTTGTCGCGTTTTGTGGCTACTGTGCCTGGCTTCTCTGGAAACGTGCCGTGGCGCCGGGCGGATTCGGCGCTTTGACGCCCGCCGCGGCTCTGACGCCTGAGGCCGTCATACCGCCGATACCGCCGGTCCCCGACGCGGAAGCGGCATCGGTGGTGGCTGAGTCTGTTTCGCCCTCAACGGTTCAACGCGATGTGGCGTCGATTGAAACCGAGGACGCGCCCGCGAAACCGGCGACGGGAGACAAACTGCTCTGGGTCGCGCTGCCGGCGATCGCCTCGATTCTTCTCCTCGCGACCACCAACAAGCTCTCGCAGGAGATTGCCGTGATTCCGTTCCTCTGGGTGCTGCCGCTGAGCCTTTACCTGCTCACGTTCATCATCTGTTTTGATCACGCCCGGTGGTATCACCGCGGGGTTTTCATTTCGCTCCTCGTCGTCGGAATGGCGGTGACGGCGCAACTCATTCCAGTGGGCACGGACGCACCGATGCGACTGCAGATTCTCGCGTACTCGGCGACGCTGTTCATCGCGTGTATGGTGTGTCACGGGGAGCTATACCGTCTAAGACCTCCGCCGGCGCAACTGACCTCGTATTTTTTGATGATCGCAGCAGGGGGTGCTTTGGGGGGATTTTTCGTGGCGATTGTGGCTCCGGCGATCTTCAAGGATTACCGCGAGCTTCAGGTCGGTCTCTGGGTCCTCAGTTATCTGATTGGCGTACTCTGCTACCGTCATCGGAGTCGGGAGATTGCGCTCGCGGCAGGTGTGGGTGTTCTGCTCACGCTCGGCGTCCTGCCGTGGCTGCGTTCGTATTTTGACGACACCGTGGGGCTCTCGGGCGAGTACGTGGCTCTGTTTAAGGATTATTGGATGTACCTGGTGACCGCCCCCGTGGTGTTTGTCGGGTGTACGGTCGACTTCCGGCGTCGGCGTTTCGCTCCGTGGGAGCCACGGACGGGATGGTTTGTGATGTTTCTCGCGGTCGGCTTAGGCATGGTCTTCGTGATGCATTGGATGCAGCGGAGCGATGTCCGCATTCTCAATGCCTCCCGGAATTTCTACGGGACGTTGAAAGTATTCGACTACTACCCGGGCGACGAAGAGGACAATTATCACTTGCTCCTGCACGGGGCAACGACCCACGGTTTGCAGTTTACGGCCCCGGCGAAGTCGGTGATGCCAACCACCTATTACGGTGACAGCAGCGGCGTCGGCCGGGCGATCAACGTCCTTCCCCAGACCCCGCGGCGCATGGGACTGGTGGGATTGGGCACGGGGACCTTGGCCGCATACGGGCGCGAAGGGGATTACCTGCGGATTTATGAAATCAATCCGCAGGTGGAAACGCTCGCGCGGGAGCATTTCAAGTACCTTGAATATACGCCGGCCAAGCTCGACGTCGTAATGGGCGATGCCCGGCTCACGATGGAGCAAGAGGTGGAGCGGGGAGACTTCCAGAAATTCGATTTGCTGGCGCTGGATGCGTTCAGTAGCGACGCCATTCCGGTGCATCTTTTAACGCGCGAAGCGTTCGAGATCTATCTGCAGCAATTGAAGCCGGACGGCGTGATCGCCGTTCATATTTCAAATCGCTATCTCAATCTGCGTCCTGTGGTGGAGAAACTCGCGTCGCACTTTGATCTCTCGGTGGTGACGATCTCGGACGATGATGCTCCGGATTGGTGGATCTATGCGACCACTTGGATGCTGGTGACCAAGAATACGGAGTTGCTCGCGAAAGACGAGATTCGAGAAGTGGCGGAATACCCGGATCCGGCCAATGAGGGTTTTCCACTCTGGACGGATGACTTCGCGAGTTTGTATTCGATCATGAAGTGAGCCGGGCGGGCAGCGGCGTAATATGAATCCAGGCATTCGTGCCTGGGCTTGGAGGGTTGGCCCTCCCCAGGCTTTTGGCGTGGGCTGGAATCATGACGGACAGACAGGAATATCTGTTTCACGTTAACGAGCGGTACCGTTCTCGAGTGATGTTAGCCGACCTGAATCATGCGGAGCGTCTGCAGACCGAGCGTGAGATCGGGTCGGGGGTTAGGCACGAGGAAGTCGTGGTGAGCGGTGCTGGGCAGTCCGGGGCGCGGTAGCGTCGCCACGGCGGCCGACTCAGCGCGAGTGCGAAGGGGATCCCTGGGCCAAGCCGGAGCGAGAGGGAGGGGGCGGAGGAGGGCAGGTCTTTTCATGGTGGGTGTGGCGCCCACTCCTGCGACACACCGGGTTGGCCCAATAAAAAGCCCCTCCGGTGTGGCACCGGAGGGGCAAAAAGTCGTGGAGACGTTTAGAACCCGCGCGGCGCCTTGGTAACGGCGGAAATAATGGATACGACGACGCCAGCGACCACGGAGACGTGGGCGAAGTGCGAGGAGAGCGTCGTGCCAGAGCGGTTCATGAACGAGACGGGAGGAAGGCGGGAGCGCTTGGCGGTGTCAAGCGTGGGATCCCCGGCGTATTTCGCCCGGCGAAAAAAGGGTCAAACCCTAATGTCTGTGATTGACCGCCCGGCGAAAAAAGGGTCAAACCCTAATGTCTGTGATTGACTGGCCGCAGCGGATTGGGAAAGGCTAAGGCATGGCGAGGAAGTTGCGGTTGCAGTATCCGGGAGCGATGTACCACGTGATCAACCGTGGGAACTACCGGACGGACGTGTTTGCCACTGACGGCGCGAAGGAGGCGTTCCTTGCCTGCCTGGCGGAGTCGTGTGCGTTCGCGGGGTGGAAGGTGCACGGGTACGTCGTGATGAGAAACCACTACCACTTGGCGCTGGAAACGCCGGATCCGGCGCTGGTGGACGGGATGCAATGGCTGCAGTCCACCTATGCGAACCGGTTCAATCGTTTTCGCGGAGAGCACGGCCATGTGTTTCAAGGCAGGTATCAGGCGATCCTTTTGGAAGACGGAGCGCGCTTGGGGGCGGTCTCTCATTACATTCACCTCAATCCGGTCAGGGCCGGGATCGTGCCGGTGGCCGAGATGGCCACGTACCGGTGGAGCAGCTTGCACCTTTTGGCCCGGCCCAAAACGCGGCCCGCGTGGCTCTCGGTCGAAGATGCGCTCGCCTCGGCGGGAGCTTTGCCCGATACTCCGGCGGGACACCGGGCCTATGTGGATTATCTGGCTTGGCTGGCGGGTGACAGCGCTGCGCAGAAAGCCTTCGCTTTTGACCAGATGGGCAAGGGCTGGGTGCTTGGGTCGGCGGAATTCAAGCGGGCGCTGATCGGGGATCACAAACGGGAGCTGGCCAATCTGGATTTGGGCGAGGCTGGGCTCGTCGAACTCAAGCAAGGCCTGTGGGCTGACGCGTTGGCGGCCTGTTTGAAGAGGCTGGGCAAGGCCCGGGAAGACGCGCTTGCGGATCGAAAGGCCAGCGACTGGAAGGTGGCGATCGCGGCGCACCTACGCGCGACCACCACGGTGAAGAATCCCTGGCTGGCCGAGCAACTTCACATGGGTGATCCGGACGGGGTGAGCCGCTACGTGAGCGAAGCCCGGCAGGGAAAGCGGCCGGGGGTAACGCACATCTTGAAAAGAATCACAGGAATTAGGGTTTGACCCTTTTTCCCGGGAACTATCATTCCCTAAAAACAGATCCCTTAGGGCCCCCGAGCGCCTTTTCTCCCAGCTCAGCCAATTGCTCCTGCGTCATTTTTAGCGCCATGCGTTCGCCGCCGGAGGTTCTCTCCGAATCGCTCAATCGATCGAGAAATCGTCTTAGCCGGGCACACGGCCCATCATGCCGCAATCGAGTCAAGACTCCGAATTTTTGGGGTGTCCGGTCGCCTGGTTGTTCGAGCGCGTGCTTGCCTGATCGTGCGACTGCACGGACTGCGCTGCGATGGCCTGCATCGTGACCAGCTCGCTCGCTGATTGCTGCCTGCCTCGCCCGCTTTCGCCTTCGTGCCGGCGAAAGCCGTCAAGTGGCCGTTACGATGAAGAAAAGGGGACACCAAGATATTCACCCAAAGCAAAATATCACATAACTCGTTATATAGCAATTGGCTGCCCGACATGGATTCGAACCATGACTAGGCGAGTCAAAGTCGCCTGTGCTACCATTACACCATCGGGCAAATTGCGGAAGGGATACGGTGCGGTACCGCTTGATGCGGTCAAGAAGGGAAAATACCAAGCTGCATTCAGGTTCCAGTGTCCCTCCCCCCCTTATCTACGGTGAAACTGTTCCCACCTGAAAACCTCGGCGGCGAACCGACGGCTGATCGACTGGCAAACGCCAGCGATGTGCTGAGCTTCCCCGGAACCATCAAACAGTTGTGCGGGGATCCTGCGATTGACCCGGATGCGTCCTAATCAGTATTCTGCTCCCAAACGTTCCACAGGAGATAACCGGGGAAACAGCGAGGGCAGATGCGTCAGCTCGGACCTTCAGTGGCCCTGCACGGTGCGAGGGTCGGATTTTTGCTTTCGCGCGCGTGCAGTTTCGAGTCGCCCTTCGACGAGGCGGCCCTCCAATTCGAGCCCATGCCGATTGAACAGGAATTTGAGGCCGTTTTGAAGGATGTCGAAACCAGCGTCGTCGCGACGTGGCGCAAGTACCCCGAAATGACAGATCATGTGGTCCTACGTGTCTACGAAGCGGCTTACGCGGTTTATCGCGCCGAGCAACGTGGTCAGGCCGTGAAGCCCCACGGTCTCACCGGACTCGATGTGATTGTGTTCGAGGGCGTGCATGCGATTTGTGAAGAATGGCTCGGACGCGGCCAGCGGGCACTCGGCGGACCGATCTCGGCGGAGGAGATTGTCGCGTGTTTACGCCGGCTGACCCGATCCGTGAAAGGGCACACCGAGCGGGCGGGGCGACAGGGTTATCTTAACTTCGTCGGACATTTTGTGCGGTGAGGTTCGGACGGCGGGCGAGGGGTGAACCGGGCGCCTCATCACGGGGCCATGTCGGTTCCGGCGGTCGATTCCAGTCGAGAATCAGTGCAGGCAGGAATGCCTGCATTACGGAACGGTGCATCGCCTCGGGCGTCGCCGACGAGTTGGTGCTTGCGGGCATCGACGGTGTGGTGGTGCTGTCGTTTCGCTGAGTGGATCGAAAACGCCCAAATGGATTGGATGCAACAACTCACCGCAGCCTGGCACTACCTCGTGCTGGCTCTGTCGCTGTTGGTGTTCGGGTCGGCGCATGCGATCCTCTATAGCCGGATCGGGTTCACCGGAGGCATGAATATTCGAGTTCGTCACTGGTTAGAAAAGCGGCCCTCGCATCCGGTTCGCGACTTGCAATTCCGGATTGAAGGGCCGGTCGTGGCGCACCTTCAGGAAGTGTCTGCGGACGACTGGTTTTTCACCACGCGTGAGGCGTTGCGGGGGGAGACGTGGTTTCCGCATCTCGCGTCGAGCGGCACGGTGATCGCACGTGGCATCGCGGATGGTCCGGATGAAGACTATGGGAACCTGCGCTGGACCATCCTGGCTGCGCTGGTAGCGGCGCGTTCGGTGCGCATCGTGACGCCGTACTTTCTGCCGGAGCCGACGATTGTGGCGGCTTTGAATCTGGCCACGTTGCGTGGGGTGGAGGTCGAGATTATGCTTCCCGGTCAAAGTAATTTGCCCTCTGTCCAATGGGCTTCAACCGCGCAATGCAGGTAAGTTCTGGAGCGCGGCTGCCGCATCTGGCTGAGTCCGCCGCCGTTTGATCACACCAAGATCTTTGTGGTTGATGACTGCCGGGCTTTGGTCGGCTCGACCAATTGGGGTCCGCGCAGTTTGCGGCTGAATTTCAAATTCAATATAGAGTGTTATGATCTCACTTTGGCGCGGAAACTCGCAGGGCGGTTTGAAGAATTGCGTCGGCACGCCCGACCGGTCACGCTGGCGGAGGTTGATGCGCGCAGCATGGTGGTGAGATTGCGCGACGGGGCCGCCCGTTTGTTTACACCTTTCCTGTAACGTCCGATGCCGCATCGGGAATAACCCGAGGCGGATTCGCGAGGGAGTTTTCCTTCTCCCGGGTTTGCGTGACAGGCCTGCTGGTCGTAATTTCTGGTTGAGCCCGGCTTTCGTCTTCTTCCGCGAAGGGGCGATCGCAGAAAAACCCTTATATCATGATCAAGCGTTGCGACCACCGCCGCTCCCTTCGGCTGAGGGGAATTTATGGACTTCCGTTTGCGCTCAGGGCGCTGGCGGCGGGCTCACCCTCCTGTTCGCCATCCTCGCTTTCTTTATGAAATGGTCCCTCAAAATTGGCCGGCTTTTCGGCATCGATGTCTTCGTGCATTTCACGTTTCTGCTCCTGCTCCTCTTCCTGGGGTTCGTGTTTTGGCAGACCACC
The DNA here is from genome assembly GCA_964450575.1 of uncultured Opitutus sp. Taxonomy (GTDB): domain Bacteria; phylum Verrucomicrobiota; class Verrucomicrobiia; order Opitutales; family Opitutaceae; genus ER46. Next base: position 6,340 of record CAYVDZ010000002.1, on the reverse strand, counting down.
CAAAGCCTGCAGGCGGCGCTGCGCGGCGTCGGGTTTATCCTGGCTCTGTTCGGCTGCGTCGTATTGCACGAACTGGGACACGCCTTGATGGCCCGGCGTTACGGGGTCGGCACGCGCGACATCACGCTCCTTCCGATCGGAGGCATCGCGCGGTTGGAGAAAATGCCGGAAAAGCCGATGCAGGAGTTTTGGGTCGCGCTCGCCGGGCCGGTCGTGAATGTCGTCATCGCCGCGCTGATCTTCATCGGGCTCGCGGCCACCACCGGGTTTGTGCCCATGGAAGAGATGAGTATGACAGGAGGGGCGATGTTACAGCAGTTGATGGTGGTTAATATATTTCTTGTGGTTTTCAACTTGCTGCCGGCGTTTCCGATGGACGGGGGACGGGTGCTGCGGTCGTTGCTTTCGATTCCGATGGGGCGCCGCCGCGCCACGGCGATCGCCGCGAATATTGGCCAGGCCATGGCGATTGGGTTCGGGATCCTCGGCTTTCTATATAACCCGTTCCTGATCTTTATTGCCATTTTTGTGTATCTCGGAGCGCAAGCGGAGGCCGGCGTGGCGGAATTGCAGTCCGCGCTACGGGGCCTGAATGTGCGCGATGCCATGATGACGCGGTTTCGAACCCTCGCGGCGGACGACTCGCTGGGCCGGGCGGTGCATGAGTTGCTCGCTGGTTCGCAGCAAGATTTTCCGGTCGTGGTCGATGATCGGCCGGTGGGAGTCCTCCGGCGAAACGACCTCGTGAAGGCACTCTCGGAGAACCGGGGCGATGTTAAGGTAGCCGACGCGATGGGCCGGGAGTGCGAAGTCGTCACCGAGTCGGAATCATTGCGCGAGGTGGTGGAGGCAATGCATGCGCGGCAATGTAGCAGCGTGCCGGTTGTTAGGGGCACCCGGATCGTCGGTCTGCTAACGCTGGAGAATGTGAGCGAGATGATGCTGGTCAACAGTGCCCTGGAGAAGACCGGTCACCGCGAACGTTTGCCTGACGCGGGACTGCCGGCGCGGTGAAGCCGGAGTAAGTGCCACGCAGGCCAGCCTCCGGATACGGCCAAGCCGAAGAGGCGCACAGCTTATCCAGGACGGTACCCGGCGGCTTCATGCGGGTAACGCCCGGTTTGGGTTTCACGTCGCGACTTCCCCTTCCGGCAGCGCGATGACGCATTGCGCGCGGGGAAGGAGGGGCGAAGAGCGGCTTCTGCGTTCCGCTTCGGGCGCTGGTTGGTTTTAAACTGCGCAGAGCTTCACCGCTTCGCGCAGCGACGTCAGAGGATCACGCTTCGGCAGAAATTCCTGGCCCACAAAGCCTTTAAAGCCGGTTGCTTTGATCGCGCGCATGATGGGGGCGTAATTGAGCTCCTGTTGATCCTGCGGCTCGAATTCGTTCCGCCCCGGGTTTCCTGCGGTATGATAGTGTCCGAACGCCGAGTGATTCTCCTGAATCGTGCGGATCACGTCTCCTTCCATGATCTGCATATGATAAATATCATACAACAACTTGAATCGTTCCGATCCCAGGCGCTTCACCAACTCCACGCCCCACGGCGTGCGGTCGCACATGTAGTCCTGATGGTCTACCTTGGAATTTAGGAGCTCCATCACGAGCGTGACCCGACGCTTTTCGGCCAAGGGTAGGAGGCGCTTCAGCCCCAGCGCACAATTTTCCAAGCCCTTGTCGTCGGCCATGCCCTCACGATCGCCGGAGAAACAAATCAGGCTTTCGTAACCGGCCTCGGCGACCTCATTGATGCGTTTCTCGTAGATTTCGACGAGCGTGTCGTGATGTTCGATCCGGTTCCATGCCTTGCGGATTGCGCCTACTGTGACGCCCTGAGGCGTCTTTCCAGTCGGATTGCTGACGATGGCGCAGGTCAGTCCGTATTTCTTCAACGTGGGAAAATCCCCGGGATTAAGCAGCTCGACGGATTCGAGGCCCATGTCCTTGGCAGCGGCGCAGAAGGTATCCAATGGGATGTCCTTGAAGCACCATTTGCAAACCGACTGGCGGATGGAGCCGGCGGTCGGTGCCGCTTTCCCTTTTTTAGCGGCGCTGGTCGCCGCTTTCGAATGAGGAAGAGCGGCTACGGCGGCGGCGCCGGCAAGAGAACGAAGGGCGGTGCGGCGGGTCATGGGTGACGACATAGGGGTGTGAAAACGTCGTGGGGTGCGTCTGTTTTGGCAAGCCCGCAGCGGGATGAAACCTGCAGGACCAAAGTGAATCCGGCGGTGGCGCAATCAACGTTGCATTCCGCAGACGCCGTAATTTCTCTCCCGTTCTGACCCCGATGGTGAAAAGGCGCTCTCTGGTTTACTTCGCCGGATTCTGTGTCGCCGCGCTCGGCTTCACAGCCCTGCTCTATGCATTCGCGGCCGCGTTTCGCCCTAACGTCGTAACTCCGCCCGTGGCGCCTCCGGCCCAGGAACTCGCGATGGTCGAGCGAGCCCGCGCGCAATCCCGCCAGCTCGACTTCGCAAATCCTCCCGTGCTGGTGCGCACCGTGGATTATTCCGAGATAGGGCGGGCCGCGTGGAGCCCGCGGTCCGAAGCTCCGATCCTCGTCGATCTCGTGCAGGAAGGCTGGTTGCCTCCCGTTCAGGAACGGGTCGGCTCGGAGCCACTCGTACTCGAAGGGGTGGATGGAATCGGCCGATACGGCGGTACGTGGCACCGTCAGGTAAACTCGATTGGAGACATCTCCACCATCTATTGGCGGCTGTCGGGCGCGAATCTCGTGCGTTGGTCACCCCAGGGGTACCCACTCGTTCCGCACGTTGCGAAAGGATGGGAGATCTCGCCCGACTATCGGACGTTTACCTTTGAATTGCGGCGTGGGATGCGGTGGTCGGATGGGCATCCGCTGACCAGCGAAGATATCGCTTACTGGTACGAACATGAGATCCTGTATTTCAATGCGCAGCCCAAGTTTCTGCGGGCGGGTGCGAACCGCGGCACGGTCACGAAACTGGATGACCTGAGGATCCGCTTCGAGTTTGCGCAGCCCAATCCGTTGTTCCTCGAGCGCCTGGCTTCGAACGGCATGAACTACGAGGACCATTCGGATTACCTCGTGCCGGCGCATTACGTCCGGAAGTATCATCCGGCGGTCGGTAATCAGGAATTGATTCGCCGCACGATGGTTGCCTTTCAGCTTTCCAGCCCGGTCGCAGTGTACAAGCGGATCAAGCACTTCATGAACCCCGAGCATCCGCGGCTCTGGCCCTGGGTGATGCACACGTATCAGCCGGCGACGCCGCAAACGTTCGTCCGCAATCCTTATTATTGGGCGGTCGACACCCAGGGCAATCAGCTGCCGTACCTCGATCGCCTGGTGATGGACATCAAGACGAACAGCCTGATCGCAATGTCCGCTGCCAACGGCGAGCTCTCGATGCAGGACCGGCATATGCGTTATGAGGATCACATCCTGCTCCTCAGCGAAGCGCGGCGGCATGGTTACGAGGTCTATCATTGGAAGCCGAGCACGCAGTCGCTGTTCACGATATTTCCAAATTTGAACCGGCGCGTCGACCCCGCGCGGCCCGAGACCCGCTGGAAGCATCAGTTGCTCAACGACCGGCGGTTCCGGCAGGCGCTCTCGCTGGCGATCAATCGCCGCGATATCATCGACGCGGAATTCAACGGTCAGGCGGAACCGGCGCAGATTGCGCCTCCCCCTGGTTCGCCGTACCATAACGCGCGGCTGATGCATTCGTTTACTGAATACGATCCGGCGCGGGCGAATCAGCTGCTCGACGAGATCGGCCTTACGCGCCGGGACAGCGAAGGGTACCGGGTTTTCCCGGACGGCTCCCGGATGGTGTTCACGTTGAACATGACGGACTACACGACGGACGGTCCGGCGCAGTTTGTCGTGGAGGACTGGGCGGAAGTGGGGGTGCGGGTTTTGCAGCGCTCCCGGGCCCGCCGGCTCTTTGAGCAGGAGAAACTCACCTACGAACACGACTTCACGGTCTGGACGGGAGAGGGCGAATTCTACCCGATGGTCGAACCCCGTAATTTTGTTCCGACGTATGTCGAATCCTTCTACGCGCCCGGTTTTGGCTGGTGGTATCAATATGGCGGACTTTACGGCGACCCGGCCGCGAATCGCCCCAATGCCATCGAGCCGCCCCGCGACCATCCGCTGCGGCGCGCGATGGAGCTGCTCGATCAGGCCAGCATGATGACGAACGAAACGGACCGCATTGCGCACTTCAATGCGATCCAGGAAATCGCGGCCGACAATGTCTGGACGATCAGCATCGCGACGCCGCCGGCCCAGCTCGTCGTGGTGAAAAAGGGCTTTAAAAACGTGCCTCGCACCGCGCTCTTTGGCGCAAATTTCCAGACTCCGGCAAACGCGGGCTTGGAGACCTATTTCTGGGAGCGTCCCGTCGACGATCCGGCGATAATGGCAGCAACGCGCGATGCGATGGTAACGATTACGCCTTGGCCGCGTTCAGTGGCAGCATCGAGTGCGACCGCGGGTGTGGGTGCCTTCACGATTGTGCTCAGGGTGTTGATCGTTCTCGCGGTGCTGGCCGGCGGCTGTCTGGTCGGGGCGCGTCATCCCCTGATTGGCCGCCGGCTCATGCTGATGGTCCCAACGATGTTCGTCGTTTCCGTGATCGTGTTTACATTGGTCCAGCTACCGCCGGGCGATTTCGCGGAAATTCGGGTCACGCGTCTGGAGATGGAGGGCACGTCCGCGAGCGAGGAACTTGCAGCGGAACTGCGGCGGAATTTTCACCTCGATCAGCCAACGTGGGAACGCTACGCACGTTGGACCGGCTTGCGCTGGTTCACCACCTTCGAAGCGGCGGATATGGGTTTGCTGCAGGGTAATCTGGGAATGTCGATGGAACACGAAAAACCCGCGAGCGAAGTCATCGGCGATCGCATTATTCTTACTGTGCTCGTCTCCCTTGTAACGGTCCTATTCACGTGGGCCATCGCGCTGCCGACGGGTATCTATTCAGCGGTGCGGCAGTATTCACCAGGGGACTACGCGCTGACCTTCCTGGGTTTTCTGGGCGTGTCGATTCCATCGTTTCTGCTCGCGTTGGTGATCATGTATCTCGCGAAGCGCTGGTTTGGCTTGAATATTGCCGGTTTGTTTTCGCCCGAGTTCGCGACGATGCCCGGTTGGACTTGGGCCAAGTTCGCCGATCTCCTC
>CAYVDZ010000002.1:0-1150 GCA_964450575.1 uncultured Opitutus sp. | reverse complement strand
GTCGTGGTGCTCGGACTCGGGTCGGCGGCTGGAATGATCCGGGTGATGCGGGCGAACCTTTTGGATGAGCTCAAGAAACCGTATGTCACGACCGCGCGGGCCAAGGGCGTCCGGCCCTTGCGTTTGCTGCTCAAATATCCGGTGCGACTCGCCCTCAATCCCTTCGTCTCGAGTGTGGGTGGATGGTTTCCCCACCTGGTATCCGGCGGGGCCATTGTGGCCATGGTTTTAAGTCTCCCGATGATTGGGCCGACGCTGTTCGATGCGTTGATCGCGGAAGACGTTTACCTGGCAGGGTCGATGCTGATGTTACTCAGTTTGCTCGGAGTGGTGGGCACGTTGTTCAGCGACTTGTTGCTGCTCTGGCTTGATCCACGCATTCGCTTGGATGCGACCACGACGTAACGGGCCGCTTGCGCATGGGAGATCGGCTTGTATGGTCCGGCTTATGAACTCTTCTGATTTTGTTTCACGTCGAGATGCGTTGAAGACCCTGGGCGCAAGTGCCGCTCTGGTGGGACTGGGTGCGGTGGGAACGTCGAACCTGGCGACCGCCCAGCCGGCCACGGTTCGCGGGGGCGGCACCGCGCAGCCGTTTTCGCTTCCGAAGTTGAATTATGGATACGATGCGCTGGAGCCGCACATCGATGCGCGCACGATGGAAATTCATCACACCAAGCATCACCAAGCCTATATCAATAACGCCAACCAGGCGCTCGCGAGTCACGCGTCGCTGCAAAAGCTGTCGGCGGAGGAGTTGCTGAAAAACTTGAACCAGGCGCCGGAGTCCATCCGCACCACCCTGCGCAATAATGTCGGCGGCCATGTAAACCACGCGCTGTTCTGGCGGACGATTGACCCGAAAGCGGGTGGGGCGCCAAAGGGTGCCCTCGGTGATGCCATTACGAAGACGTTCGGCTCCTTCGATGCCTTCAAGACGCAGTTCGGGGATGCGGCGTCGAAACGATTTGGCAGCGGTTGGGCTTGGCTGACGCGTCAGCAGGGCAAGCTCGCGATCACATCGACCGCCAATCAGGACTCTCCCCTGATGGATGGTGCGAGTCCGCTCCTCGGGTTGGATGTATGGGAGCACGCGTACTATCTCAAGTACCAGAATCGCCGGGCGGATTACATCGCCGCCTTCTGGAAC
>CAYVDZ010000001.1:32893-37143 GCA_964450575.1 uncultured Opitutus sp. | reverse complement strand
TTCCGGTATCCGTGAGCGCGGCGGGATAAACAGGCGACGGAGTTTCAATCGGACGCGGATTGGTTTGGGCCGCATGGACTGCGACTGCAAAAGCCACGGGCGCGAACCACGAGAGCTGACGAAGGTAATAGTTCATGGGTAAGGCAAATTTCCGGGATTTAATCCGGTTTACGAGTCTTAGGCATTTCATCCGGTGCGTGCATACAGAATTCGATCTGCGACTGCCCGTCGAACCTTCGCATCGTCCCATTCCGGATGGCGCATGGGGAAACCTGCCGCCAGCGATTCGCTCCTGGTCCGATTCATTCGGAGCGCTTGACGGAGTTGTTCTGCCGGCGCCATGGCCCGATCTATGGCGACCTGATGCGCGCGGGCGGTGCTCAGATGATTGGTGGGCATGATCGGTCGGCGTTCGTCGTCGAACATTCGACGAGGCCACGAGACAGTGCAGGGGTGTCGCGACGGAGCCGCCTACACCGACTGACTTCACCCCTTCTTTTCGGAGCCAGAGCCGTGGCCACCGCCACCGTGGCCGTGACGGCGTTCGCAGGCGGCGCTGGCCGGGCTCCGACCTTGGTCAGGCCAGGGCTGCCGCGCTCATACTTTCCAACTCTGCAGGATCCGAATATAGTTCGCCCGTTCGAACGCGGCCGGATCCGGACACCGCCGCAGATTCATGGCGCCGCGCAGCTGATCGACACTCTCATAACCGTGATCCTCCAGCCAGCGAGTCAGCCCGCCGAGCAGACTCGCGACCACGCGCGGACCATGCCGGAGCAGCACCGAAACGAGTTGCACCACATGCGCTCCCGCCATCAGCGCCTTGATAATGTCCTCGGCGGAATGAACCCCGCCGCTCACCGCCAGCGAGCGCTTCAAACGCGGTGACAAAATCGCCAGCCAACGCAAACGCAGCAGTAACTCCGAGGGATCCGATAACCGCAATTGCGGTACCACTTCGAGTTCCTCGATCTGAATGTCGGGCTGATAAAAGCGATTAAAGATTACCACTCCGGCCGCTCCCGCCGCTTCCAAGGCAGTCGTGAAATGAGCCGGTGCGGTGTGAAACGCCGAAAGCTTCACCGCCACCGGGATCCCGACGGAGCCGACCACATCGCTCACCGTCGCCAACATCGCCGCCTCCACCTGATCGCCCGCAACTTCCGGGTCGGTCGCCAATTGATACAGGTTCAACTCCAGAGCATCCGCCCCCGCCGACTCCATGCGCCGCGCATAGTCGGTCCACCCACCGGGTTTTGCCCCGTTGAGCGAGGCAATCACGGGAATCGAGAGCGTTTGTTTGAGCTGCTCGATTTGCCGCAGATAGTGATCGGGGCTCAGTTGATACTCGGCATATTCCGGAAAGTACGTGGTCGCCTCCGCATTACTTTCCGCCGTCGTCTCCAACTGATGCATCAAGGAACGCTGTTCCGCATCGAGCTGTTCCTCGAAGAGCGAGCGCATCACAATGGCTGATACACCTGCGTCCTGCAACTGCCGGGCCACATGCGCCACATCACAAAACGGCGACGCTCCGACAATGAGTGGGTTGGAAAGCGTCAAACCGAGGTAATTGGTCGTGAGTTTCATGGGCCGTGGTTCGCGGAGGACGGTTTCGAAGCAGGAGCAGCAGCCGATGCCGGGGCCGCGGGAGTTGGCGCAGCCGGTGGCGTGGCCGCCGCAGCGGCCGCCCCGCCTGTCCCGCCTGCGGCACTTCCCGGAGGCATGGCGAGATGTTGATAAAGCGCAAAGTGACGGCGAACGTGGGTCTGCGCCTGCGTGGCCAGCTCACCCGCGCGCTCCGGATCCACATTACGCAGGATGCCGAACCGGGTCTCGTTCGCCATGAACTTGGCCAGCTCCACCTTCGGCGCGGCCGAATCCAGCTTCAGCGGCGTTTCGCCTTTCGCCGCCAGGCGCGGGTCGTGACGGAAGAGCGGCCAATAACCCGTGTCCACCGCCAGCTTCTGTTGCTCGAGTCCGAGATGCAGCGGGAACCCGTGGGCAATACAATGGGAATACGCGATGATCAGCGCCGGCCCATCGTACGCTTCCGCTTCCCGAATCGCCGTGATGGTCTGGCTGTCCTTGGCCCCAAAGGCGACCTTCGCCACGTAAACATGGCCATACTGCATTGCCATCAGTGCGAGATCCTTTTTCGCCACGCTTTTCCCGCCGGCGGCAAACTTGGCCACCGCCCCCATTGGCGTCGATTTCGAAGCCTGGCCACCCGTGTTTGAATAAACCTCTGTATCAAGAACAATCACCTTCACATTGGCCCCGGACGCCAGCACGTGATCGAGCCCTCCATAGCCAATATCATAAGCCCACCCATCGCCGCCGATGATCCATACCACTTTCTTCACCAGATCGTCCGCCACGGCGAACAGGCGTTTGGCTTCGGGAAGATCAATTATCCGCACCACGTCTTTGAGCTGCCGCACGCGTTCGCGTTGTGCGGCAATTCCGGTCTCGGTCGTCTGATCGGCACTCAACAAAGCCTCCACCGCTTCCGGCGTCACGCGAGCGGCCAGCCGCCCCAACAATTCCCGCGCCGTCCGGCCGCGCTGCTCCACCGCCAGATGCAGCCCGAGTCCGAACTCCGCGTTGTCCTCAAAGAGCGAGTTCGCCCAAGTCGGCCCACGTCCCTCGCTGTTCGAGCAATACGGCGTGGTCGGAAGATTTCCCCCGTAGATTGAAGAACACCCGGTGGCGTTCGCAATGACCATGCGATCGCCAAACAGCTGGGTGAGCAGTTTGATATAGGGCGTTTCGCCGCAGCCGGCACAGGCGCCGGAAAACTCGAATAGCGGCTGAAGAAACTGCGTGCCTTTCACCGTGCTGACATCGAGCTTCGAACGATCGGGGTCGGGCAGTTGCAGGAAGAAATCCCAGTTGGCGCGGTCCACCTCGATCCGCTGCGCCTGAGGCACCATGTCGAGCGCCTTGTGCCGCGGGTTCGACTTGTCCTTGGCCGGACACACTTGGACGCAAAGCGAACAACCGGTGCAATCGTCGGCCGAAATCTGCAGCGTATAGCGCTGGCCTGGAAACTCGTTCGACCGAAACGGGGCCGAATCAAATGTCGCGGGTGCCCCCGCCAACGCTTCGGGCGCGCAGAATTTCGCGCGGATCACGGCGTGTGGACACACCAGCACGCACTTGTTGCACTGAATACAAATACTCGCATCCCACGCCGGCAGTTCGAGCGCGATGTTGCGCTTCTCCACCCGCGCCGTACCCGTCGGCCAGCAGCCATCCAGCGGAATCGCACTCACCGGCATCAAGTCGCCTTCGTTCGCCAGCAACCGCGCCGTGACCTTTTGGACAAACTCGGGCGCGTTCGAATAATTCGGTGGCAGGCTCGCAACCGCCTCGAGATCCACACCTCCAGGTAGCGCAAATTCATGCAGGCCGGCCAACGCCGCATCCACCGCCGCGTAATTCAGCTTCACGATCTGCTCGCCCTTGCGTCCGTAGGTCTTGGCGATCGCCTTCTTGATCTGCGCAATCGCGTCGTGCTGCGACAAAACCCCCGACAAGGCAAAAAAACAGGTCTGCAACACCGTGTTAGTGCGCCGCCCCATCCCGCTTGCCTGCGCCACCTGCGTCGCATCGATGACAAACAGCCGGAGCTGCTTCGCCACCATCGTCTGCTGCCACTCACGCGGCAGTTTCCGCCACGTCTCCTCCGGCGCGTAAGGCGAATTCAACAGCACGGTCGCACCCGGGGCCGCATAGCTGAGGACGTCGGTCCGACCGATAAAGTTGAACTGACTGCACGCCACGAAATCCGCCTGGCGAATCAGGTACGGCGCACGAATCGGCCGCGGCCCGAAACGCAGATGCGAGATTGTCATCGAGCCCGACTTCTTCGAGTCGTAAACGAAATAGCCCTGCGCAAAATTATCCGTCTGCTCGCCGATGATCTTGATCGAGTTTTTGTTCGCGCCGACCGTCCCATCCGCCCCCAGGCCGATGAAAACGCAACGGCGCACGTCGTCCGCTTCCAGGTCAAACTCGGCGTCGAACGGCAACGACGTGCCTGTAACATCATCCAGGATACCGACGGTAAAGTGATTGCGCGGCTCGCTCTGTTCCAGATTCGCCAAGACCGCCTTCGCCATCCCCGGCGTGAACTCTTTCGAACCCAGCCCATACCGCCCACCCACAATCCGTGGAGAACCCGCCAGCGGCGAACGCGCCTCGGCCAAGGCCGCCAGCACGTTCAGATAAAGCGGCTCCCCAAT
>CAYVDZ010000001.1:0-32883 GCA_964450575.1 uncultured Opitutus sp. | reverse complement strand
GTCCGGTCGAGCACCGATATTGCCCGCACCGTCTTCGGCAATGCCGCCAGGAACGCCGGGATATCAAAGGGCAAAAACAACCGGACCGACAGCACGCCGACTTTTTCGCCGCGCTCGCCCAGCCAGTCCACGGTTTCTTCCAGCGTTTCAATACTGCTGCCCATCGCGATCACCACGCGTTCCGCCTCAGGATGCCCGTGGTAGTCAAATAGATGATACGCCCGGCCCGTGGCCGCCGCCAGGCGGTCCATCGTTTCCTGCACGATGCGCGGCAGCTCGAGGTAAAAGCGGTTCACGGCCTCGCGGCCCTGAAAGTATACATCCGGATTCTGTGCCGTGCCGCGCAAGGTGGGCGCATCCGGCGTCATCGCCCGGGCGCGAAACGCCGCAATATCCGCCTCATCAATCACCGCGCGAAGCTCGTCGTCCGACATCAACACGAGTTTCTGAACTTCATGCGAGGTGCGGAACCCGTCGAAGAAATGAATGAAAGGCACCCGCGCCTTGTAACTCGCCGCATGCGCCACCAGCGCCAGATCATGCGCCTCCTGCGCGGAGTTGCTACAGAGGAGCGCCGCGCCCGTGGCCCGACACGCCATGACGTCCTGATGATCGCCGAAAATCGACAGCCCCTGCGCCGCCACCGCGCGGGCACTGACATGCATCGTGAAAGGCAGCAACTCTCCCGCAATCTTATATAGATTCGGAATCATCAACAGCAGGCCTTGTGACGCGGTAAACGTCGTCGTGAGCGCGCCGCCCAGTAATCCACCGTGCACCGTGCCCGCGACTCCGCCTTCGGACTGCATCTCGACGATCCGCGGCACCTCGCCCCAGAGGTTCGGCTTGCCCTGCGTTGACCACTCATCGCACGACTCCGCCATCGGAGACGACGGCGTAATGGGATAGATCGCAATCAGCTCATTCAGCCGGTAAGCAACCGACGCTACGGCTTCATTGGCATCACAGGTAACGTACTCGAGGTTCCGGGTCAGAGTGGGCATGGGGATGGCAACGTCGCGAGGGGATGGGTTCCCGGTCATGCTCCCATCATGCCACGCCCCCTTCCGCTGCGCTACGCAGCCATTGGCATTGGCGCGGCATGAATTGCGGAGTAAATCCCTGAACGCCCCTCGTTCGATATCCGACCGCGACCCAACTCCCGCGGACTACCCCGTGTCGCCGCCTTACACGGACGCGCGGGAGAAACTCGTTTTAGTGCCATCGCCCCGCCGGCTCGCCGCGGCTTCACCATTAGCCATCTCAGGCAGCACGTCCACCGCGTCTCCCCGCTGCATCTGGATGCGACCGTAGTCGAGTTTGATGATCCGATCCGCCAGATGAAAGTACCGGTCATCATGCGTGATCACGAGCACGGTCTTATTCCGGGCCTTCAAATCCGGGAGCAACTGGGTATAGAAAATTTCCTTGAACAGCGGGTCCTGATCCGATGCCCATTCATCGAAGAGATAGAACGGGCGGTCTTCGATGAACGCATTGAGCAGCGCCAGTCGTTTCCGTTGCCCCGAGGAAAGCGACGTCGTAGAAAGCACCCCATCCGTGATCTTCACCTTGTGCTCCAGATGGAGCAACGTGAGGTACTCGCGCGCCTGGGCGTCGAGCTTCGGCCCGGGGGACCCGAGGAGATTATCGAAAAGATAATAGTCCGCAAACACCGCGGAAAACAACTGGCGGTAGTCGTCCCGATTGTGATCACCCACGACCCGGCCGTTAAAACGAATCGTGCCCGAGGCCGGTGAGTACAGCCCTGTAATAACTTTCGCGAGTGAGGACTTGCCGCTACCATTGCCGCCCACGAGATAGACGATTTCACCCGGCGTAAACGACAGCCGAATCGGCCCGAGCGTAAAACTGTCGTCCTCCTTCTCGCGGAAATACGTATGCGTTATATCAATGAAGTCGAGCCCGGTGAATTCCTGCACGGGTGCCGGCTTCGTCATCGGACATTCATCCCCGGCCCGGGCTGCAAGGGTCAGGCCGACCTGCTTGATCTTGCCCAACGCGGCGTTGGCGCGGCCGAAGACCGAGAGACTGCTCAGCACGCCCGAAAGCGGTCCCATCAGATAGAGCGTTGCGATCACATAGCCGGTCATCGCTTGCGGAGGGACATGGTAGAAACTGGGTAGAAAAAACAGGATCAGCCCGATCACCGTAAAGAAAACGAGGTGACTCCAATTGTTCGCGATGATGAAGCGCATCTCCGCCGCCAGCGCGTGCTTCCGATAGCGCTCAGTCACCCCTTGGATATTCTCCTCGAAGAAAATCCCCCGCCGCTCCCGATGCAGTTTTAGTTCTTTCATGCCCTCGGTGAGTTCGCGGAAATGTTTGAACAACCGATCCTGTTCTTCCCGCGCCAAAAAGAGTCGCGTGAAACCGGCTCGGATCAGCAACCGATAAGCCACCGCTCCAAACAGGATGAACGCGCCAATCACAATCAGCACCATGGGCGACAACCATGCCAGATACAACGCGCCGCCAATCAGGATCGCAATATTCACTGCAAAGGCCGGGATACAGAGCATCGCCTCGGTCAGTACGAGCACATCTTCCGTCAGGGTCACCATCAGTCGCGGCGCACCCACTTCTTCCAACTGGCGCAGCGGTACCGCGAGAATTTTACTCACCAAATCCCGGCGAAGATTGACACAGTTACGCTGCGAGAAATGCGCCAGCATGAGTTGGGCGCCAAAGTTGGTGATCAACCGTCCCGCCCCCAGGGCGACAAATGCCCACAACATCCAGACCGCGGGCGATCCCTCCACCGCGAGCACGTTATTGACCATCGCAATCAGGCCCGCGTTGCAGGCGCCACTCAGGAGCGCGGCCGCAAACGTCCAGGTCATCATCGTCCGCGAGCCACGAAAAAAGAAACGAAGAAGATTCATAACGTTAACAACAGGTGGGACGAATTCCTTCAGCAGAGCCGCTTGCAGAGGCGGAGAAAGACGCATGCACCGCCTCACCCTCCCATGTGCGAAGGGGTGGGACGTAAGCCCAAAAAGGTACGGCGAAACTCAACAGGAACGAGGGAGGAATTTGAAACGTCTGAACGCGCAACCCAGCCGCATCGCGCACCCGCCCGTCATCTCCGAGCCCAACGCCGAGCGCCTTCACCCGCGCTTCCTCCCGCGTCCACGCGCGAAAAAACATCTCCGGTCTCCACGCCTCGGCGCACGCCCGCAACGCTTCGACTTGCTCACTGGAGAACGTCGCAATCGCCACTTGTTCCCAATCGGAAAACACGCGGACCCGCTCCAGATCGATCCCGATCTCCCCCGCCCGCGTGATCCCCACCACCGCGAGGTTCTCCGCATGCGTCACATTAAAGTACAATACACGATCAGGCTCCGTCGTCTTCAAAAACGGTTTCCCAGCCGGACCATAATCGAAGCATATCCCGGACGGATCCTCCTCCAGATGCCGCGACAGGAGAAATCGCAGCGCGCCTCGCGTCGCCACAAACCGCCGTCGATGCAGCTCAAAGTGAAACCGTTCCGCCCGCGCCACCTCGTCGGCGGAAAGCACCCCGCGCAATCGCTCCAAGAGGTCGGCCGACACCTTATCGAGTTCGATCAGCCAGCCCTCCACGTGATTGCACCCCAACGCCGCACCCGCCATCGGCGTGTGCCCGCACGATGCGGCCACCATCGTATTTAACGCGACACTCATGCGTACTCCTTTTTCGCGATCGGTTCAATTTTGACCGCGGAGCCGGCATTCGCGATGCAACCCGCCAGTTCACGCTCAAGCTCCCGGGCCACTGTCTGCACATGGGGCTCGGCCAGGATGTTTCCATGGCCGCCCGGCACGATGCGAAGCGTGATTCCTCCGCGCACGAGTGGTTCCCATCCGTACAGCTCATCAAAGGAGCAGAGAAACGCATGACCCCGCGTCCGCAGCAGCGTCACCCGTCCCCCGTATGGCTGGGGCTGATACCGGCGAAGGGCTTCCACGTGCAACTGCCACAGCTTCCGCTGATCTTCAGAATAGGCCTCGATGTTCACCATTTCGTCCACGTCGGTAACCGCCAGCGCCCGGGCTTCCTGCTGACTGGCCGCACGGGTGCGCTTGCGCAGGATTCGCCATTTCCAGCGGACAAACTCGACCCGTTCCTGCCAGGTCCAGCGAAAGACGAAACAGCCCAGCCAGTAACCGACGTTGCGCAAAAAACTTCGCTGCCAGCTCCACTCGGGTTGTTCCGGGACCTGCTCATACGCGGTGTTCGGCGGCGAACAATTGATCAAGGCCAACGTCGCAACCGTCTCCCCCTGCCGCTCGAGTTGGCGCGCCATTTCATACGCCACGATCCCGCCAAAACAGTACCCACCGATCTGATACGGCCCCGCCGGCTGCCGTAACCTCAGGTCGGCCACATAATGGGTCGCCAGCTCCTCGATGCCCGGCCATTCGGCCAGGCCATCGAGCCCCCGCGATTTAAAGGCGAGCACCGGCTGATCCGGCCCAAGATGCCGCGCCAGGTTGGCGTAGCCCCAAAACATTCCACCGCCGACTCCATGCACGAGGTAAAGCGGCGGCCGCCCGCCTTGCGCCTGAATCTCGCAGATCGAGGTCGCCGAAGCATACGCCTTCGCCTCGGTCCGCAACAACGGAGCGAGCTCTCCGATCGTTCCATGTTCAAAAATTGCGGATACCGGAAGCGTTCGCCCAAACGTCTGCGCGAGCCGCGCGACCATCTGAACCGCGAGCAGCGAATGACCGCCAAGCTCAAAGAATCGGTCCCGCACTCCCACCCGCGTAAGCCCCAGAATCGATGTCCAAATTTCCGCGATCTTTTGTTCCACGTCGTCACGGGGCGCAAGGTATCCGGTCTCCAACTGCGGCTGCGACTCCGTGTCCGGCAAAGCCCGGCGATCGAGTTTGCCGTTCGCATTCAACGGCAGTGTATCCAAAACCACCACAAATGACGGCACCATGTAGTCCGGGATCATCGTCTGCAGGTACTGGCGGAGGTCTGCTCCGCTCGGGGCTGGCTTCCGCTCCGCCGCCACATAGGCGATGAGTTGATGCTCGCCAGAAGCGGTTTCCTTTACCACGACCACGCTTTGCCGCACACGCGGGTGCCGTTGCAGCGCACTCTCAATCTCGCCGGGCTCGATGCGAAAGCCGCGAATCTTCACCTGCCGGTCGAAGCGCCCCAGAAACTCCAGTGCGCCATCCGCCCGCCAGCGAACCCGATCACCCGTCCGATAAAGGCGCTCCGCCGGATCCGAATCGTACGGATGCGCCACGAAGCGTTCACGATCGAGTTCCGGCCGCCGCCAGTACCCCCGCGCCAATCCCTCGCCCCCAATATAGAGTTCGCCCGCCACCCCGACCGGCACCGGTTGCCGCCGCTCATCGAACACATACGCCGTGGTATTCGCCAACGGCCGTCCGATCGGAAGGGTGACCGCATTCGCCGGCACGTCGCGTACTTCCCACCACGTGGCAAAGGTGGTGGCCTCCGTCGGACCATACACGTGCAGCAAGCGTCCGGGGGGACCGCATCGCAGGACATCCCGGACTCGTGCCGGATTGACCGCTTCTCCACCAAAGAGCACCTGCCGAAGGCTGCGGAAAATATCCGGCTTCACTTCCACCAACTGATTGAAGAGCGCCGTCGTCACAAACAACGTCGTCACTCCCTGCGTCTCCAACGCCGTCGCCAGATCGCCCGGCGAGAGCACGATCGCAGCCGGCAAAATCGCCAGCTGGCCGCCGTGCAACAACGCGCCCCAGATCTCAAACGTCGAAGCATCAAACGCACAATTCGCCATCTGCGCGATGACCTCGTCGGGCCCCAGTTTGATATAATCCGCGTTCAACAGCAGCCGAAGCACCGAGCGATGGGTGATGGCGACTCCCTTTGGCTGACCCGTCGATCCCGAGGTATAGCTGACATAAGCCAGGTGTGCCGGACCCGCGATCGCAGCAGGATTTCTCGTTTCCTCCCGTCCGAGCTGGGACCACTCCGTATCCATTCTAAAAACACGCGGCGCCGGCTTGAGTGGATCCAGCTCGGGCACGGTCCCGCGCAAACGCTCCACCGTTAGAACCACCGGAGCAAGGGAATCCGCCAGCATGAACGCGAGCCGCTCTCCCGGATAGGATGGGTCCAGTGAGACATACGCTCCCCCGGCTTTCAAGATTCCCAGCACCGCGACAATCATCTCGGGGGATCGCTCGAGGCAGATCGCGACCAGCGTATCCGGTCCCACGCCCCAACGCCGCAGCCGATGCGCCAGCTGATTGGCTCGCGTATTCAACTCTTGATACGTGAGCGTCCGGTCGCCGCACCTCAGTGCGATTGCATCTGGAACCCGGTTCACTTGATCCTCCACCAACGCAGGGATCGTCCGCTCCCGCGGGAAAGCCCGCTCCGTCCGATTCCAATCCCGGAGCAAGATCCGCTTCTGCTCCGCATTCAGGATCTCCAGCTCAGCGATCGAGCGCTCAGGGTCGGCAATGCTGCTTTCGAGCAGTGTTCTATAAGAGCCCAGCAACCGCGCGATCGTATCCGCCTCGAAGACGTCCGCGTTGTATTCAAATCCCGCCCGCAGCCCATCCGGCGTCTCGACGACGGCGAGAGTCAGGTCGAATTTCGTGGTACCGGTATCCACGTCCACCGGCTCAAGCGTAAGCCCGGTCAATTCCGCCGGGGTCATGGGCGCGTTCTGCAGTACGAACATCACTTGGAAAAGTGGATTTCGACTCACCGCGCGATCCGGCCGTAGTTCTTTTACCAATACATCGAAGGGTAGATCCTGATGCGCCATCGCCGCGAGTGACGTCTCCCGCACCCGCGCCAGGAGCGTCCGGAAACTCGGACTGCCTCCAAGGTCGGTGCGCAAAACGAGCGTGTTGACGAAAAATCCCAATAGTTTCTCGAGCTCAATTCGCCGCCGGCCCGCCACCACCGTTCCCACCACGACATCCTGCTCGCCAGTCCAACGAAACAGCAGCACCTGAAGCACCGCCAGCAAGGTCATGAAAAGCGTCGCGCCTTCCTGCTGACCCATCGCCTTGATCGCCTCGGTCAACTCCCGCGAGAGCGTGACCGACTGCAACCCGCCTCGCGCCGTCGCCCCCGCAGGCCTCGGGTGATCGAGTGGGAACTCAAGCGCGGGGAGAGGTCCACCAAGCTGCTTCTTCCAGTACGCCAGCGTGTGCTCCAGCGTTGGCCCTTGCATCTGCTCACGCTCCCATCGCGCGTAGTCGGCAAACTGCAGCGGCAACTCCGCCAGCGGCGAAACCCCACCGTTGCACGCAGCCGGATAGAGCTGCGCGAGTTCGCGAAACAGAATCCCGAGCGACCACCCATCGGAAATGATGTGGTGCATCGTCAGCAATAAGGTGTGGTCAGTCGGACCCGCCCGGATGACCACAGCACGAATCAAGAGGTCGTTCGCGAAATCAAACGGCCGGCGCGACTCCTCCTGCAATTTCTCGTGCAACGCCCGTTCCAGCCCGGCCGCATCCGTCGAACTCACCTCCACCACCCGAACCGGAAGCACCCGGGTCTTCGCGACGACGTGCACCGGCCGGCCTTCAGTCAGCACAAAATTCGCCCGCAGCACTTCGTGCCGTCGCACGATCTCGTTCAGGGCATGCTCCAGCGCCGGAAGGTCCAGGTCACCTCGCAAGCGCACCGCCTGACAAAGATTATAGACCGCGCTGCCCGGCTCCAGTTGATCAAGAAACCACAACCGCTCCTGCGCAAACGACGGAAGCATGGCTGAATCCGGTGGCCGACGAGGAATGGAAGAGCGCGCATCCGAACCGCGGGCAGTCGCTTGACGGGCGCGCAACAGCCGTTGTTCCATGAGTGCGCGTTGTGAACCGGTGGCTTCCATTTCTGATCGACGGATTTGTTGCTCAGCGGTCATCGGCATTCCTTGGCAGCGCCGATGCCTCCCCATCCGCACCGACAGCGAATCGTGCCGTCGAGTTCGCCCGCTGACCATCGGTGGCACCCGTGAAGCCGCTCCGGGTTGGCAACTGAAGTGGGCAAAAGACAGAATTGGTGGTGGATTCGCATCATCGTCTTTCGTTGGGGGCCGCCATCACCGAAGTGGCGAGGGAATCGCGCTCGGAGTGCGCGGCCGCCTTGATGTCCTCCAAAAGCAGCTCTTCGAGCACGGGCGCGAGTTGCGCGATCGTCGGTACAATAAAAAATCGTGCAAGCGGCAACTCGACCTCCAAGGCGTCATGCACCCGCGTGATCACCTGCGTGGCCAGCAGTGAATGCCCGCCGAGTTCGAAGAAATTCGCGTGCACGTCGACCTGCTCCAGACAAAGGACCTCGCCCCAGATCTGGGCCAGGAGTTCCTCCGCCATGCTCCGCGGTGCGGACTCCGTGTCCCCGGCCGCCGCATCCAGCACCGGAGCCGGCAGCGCGCGGCGATCCACCTTCCCACTGGGGGTAAGCGGCAGTGCCTTCAGAATCACAAAAGTCGCCGGCACCATATAGTCGGGCAGTGATTGCTGGAGATGCCGGCGAAGCTTCTCCGGCTCCGGCTGACTCGCGCCGGGCACCACATATGCCACCAGCCGTCGCGGCTCACCGGCCAGTTCGCGCACCACCACGGCACACTCACCCACCGCCGGATGCCGGGCCAGGGCGACTTCAATCTCACCAGGCTCGATCCGATATCCATTAAACTTCACCTGCTGGTCCGTGCGACCGAGGAAATCAATGGAGCCGTCCGCTCGATATCGCGCCCGATCGCCGGTTCGATACAGTCGCGCGTCCGCCCGAAACGGATGCGGCACAAATCTGGCTCTCGTCATGTCCTCATCCCGCCAGTATCCGCGAGCGAGCCCGGCGCCCCCAATAAAAAGCTCTCCCGCCACGCCAATGGGAACCACCTGAAACCGGGAATCCAACAGGTAAATTTCCAGGTTCGCAATCGGCCGGCCGATCGGGGGACGCGCCTCCCACGTCGGCGCGGCTCCTGGTATCAGGTATTCGGATGCAACATGGGTTTCACTGGGACCGTACTGGTTATGCAAGGTGCAAAGCCGCAGCGCGTCGAACATGGACGCGATTCGGGGCGTGATCTGCAACGCCTCGCCCGCGGTGATCACTTCACGCAGAGAGGACCCGGCCCCGTCGCCCGGACGAAATGCTTCCGCAAGTTGCTGCAGCGCGACAAAAGGCAGAAACAACCGTTCAATCCGTTGCTGCAACAGGAGACGCCATAACGCCCGCGTATCGCGGCGCACGTGATCATCCACCAGGACGAGGGTTCCACCGCCGGAAAGCGTCGCGAAGATCTCTTGAAACGAAACGTCGAAGCTCAACGACGAGAACTGCAAAGTTCGCCCGCCCCGTCCTATCTTCGAAGCCCGCAGCTGCCAGGAGATCAGATTTCCGAGCGCGCGGTGAGGCATCGCGACGCCTTTGGGTTTCCCGGTGGAGCCGGAGGTATAAATAATATAGGCGAGATGCTCCGGGTCGGGATCCGTGTCCTTTCCAAACGAAAGCCGACCGGTTGCGGGCGTCGCTTCGTTGCCCATTTCGTCCACTTCACCGTTTTCATCCACGCACATCGTTTTCAAACCTGCCGGAGAACCTGCCCGCTCGCGCAGTGCGCGCTGCGTCAACAACAGCGGCGCCCCCGAGTCTTCGAGCATGAACGCCAACCGGTCCGCCGGATAACCCGGATCGAGCGGCACATACGCTCCGCCCGCCCGCAGGGTTGCAAGCACCGCCACAATCATGGCGAACGAACGCTCGAGGCAGATTCCCACAGGGACGTCCGGCCCCACGCCCAATCCCCGCAAGAGATCAGCCAAAACGTCGGCCCGCCTCGCCAACTCTCCATAACTGAGCTCGGCGGCGCCGTGCACCAGCGCCACGGCGTGGGGCGCCCGCTCCGCTTCCGCAAAAAACATTGAATGACTACCGCACTCGCGCGGATACTCCTCCCAGGTGGCGTTCCAGCGCTCCACCTGCATTTCCCGTTCGTTCGGAGTCACCATCTCCAAGGTACCGAGCGGTGTTTCCGGGTCCTTGGCGATCGCGCCTAACAGCGTCTCGAAGTGGCCGATCCAGCGGATGATGGTCGCGCCGTCGAAGAGTTCCCGGCTATAGTAACAACCAAGGGAAATGCCGTTATCACTCACCGCAAAATTGACGTTGAGATCGAACGCGACAAAGCGCTTGGGAGTCACCGTCGCCTCGACTCGCAGTCCGGAAAAATCGAGCGAGCCGCGCAGCTGACTCGAATTGAAAACTACGTTGGCCAGCGGCATCCGGCTGGAATCCCGCGGCAGCTTGAGCCGCTGCACCAGGGCGCTGAACGGATACTGCCAATGGTCCAACGCCTCGCTGAGGTGACCGCGCACGGCGTCCAGATACTCCGCAAACGTCTCCGTATTGATAATTTGGCTACGCACCGCCAGCAGGTTCGCGAAGTGTCCCACCTGGTCACCTCTCCCGCTCATCACCTGAGCTGCCGCCGGCACGCCCACGACCAGGTCGTCCTGATCACTCAACCGGTGCAGCAGCACGTTGAACGACGCGAGCAAGGCGGTGAACAAGGTGCAGCCATGCTGCGCGCACAGCCGCTTCATCGCCACCGCTACCTCCGGATCGAGGGCGTGCAGCGCGAACCCGCCGGCGTAAGTCCGCTGAGTCGGTCGCGCCCGATCCGCCGGCAACTCCAACACGGGAACACCCCGGGAAAACTGTTCCAGCCAGAACACTTCCGCTTCCGCCTTGGCCGCGCTCCGGCGTCGCGTCACGGATTCGCCCTCGTCTCCGCCGCTCACCACCGGCGCGGAAAGGATCGTCGGCCGGCCTTCAATTTCAGCCGTATAAAATTCGGCGAGCTCCCGTACGAGCGTCCCGAGCGACCAGCCATCGCAAATGATATGATGCACGACGAGTACAAGCACGTGCCGCTCGGTGTCCAGCCGCAGCAAGGTCCCACGGAAAAGCGGGCCCGCTACGAGATCAAAGGCACGATCGATTTCCTGCTGCGCCGCCCGGATCGCATCCGCCTCGATGTCCTCGGCCAGGCCATCACTCAGATCCCGCAGCGGCAACGAAACCTCCCGCGCGGAAACAATAATCTGCTCCTGCCCGGAGGAATTGAACGTGGTGCGAAGCGACTCGTGACGCGCCACCAGGCGCTCCAATGCCCGATGCAGCGCCGGCACGTACAAGGAGCCGCTTAAGTGCAACGTGGCCTCTTCATGATACGCCGAGGCCACCGCTGACCCCAACTGGGTCGCAAACCACATCTCTTGCTGCGCGTCCGTCAGCGGCAACCGCTGTTCCAGCGCAACCGACTGTACCCGGTTCGTTTCGGAACGCGCGCCAACCGTTCCGCCCAACTCGCGGGCCTGATTCGAATCGAGGTACCCGGCCAACTTTCCCAGGGTCAAAAGCTCCTCGCGCAATTGGCGAAATGTCACCTCGACCTGAAACCGTTCCGACACCGCCCGGCTCGCCTGCGTCAAAAAGAGTGAATCAAAACCGAGTTGATAAAACGTCTGGTCCGAACCGGCCTGCTGCAGATCAATTCCGGACAGTTCCTCGAATATAGCCCGAAGCGTGTCGAGCGTCGTTGGCATGGTGGTCACCCGCTCAATCATCCCCGAAGAGATCGCATCTGCTCCGGTCGGGGGCGTATTCAACGTTTCCCGGCGGCATGGCGCGGGCTCACGTGTCTTCGCCCCTCCGTGCTCCTGCGGTGCTCCTTCGACGAAGCTGATCGTCCCTGCCGCGGGCTCGATCCAATAACGCTTCCGTTCGAAGGGATACGTCGGCAGCGGCACGATCCGACGCTGCTCGTGGCGATGGAAGCCCGCGCGCCAGTGCGGAACAACGCCCGCGGTCCACAACTCACCGAGCGCGCTCAGCACGGCCGCAATGTCGGAGTCGGAACCCACGTCGCCGTCCCGCGTCCGACCGAGCGAAGCCACCACGGTCACCCCGGATTTCGTGAACGCGGGATGCTGGCGGACGAGTCCGGCCAAGGTCCGACCGGGTCCGACTTCGAGCAATACCGCGTGCCCCCGTATAATGATTTCCTCGATACCTGCGGCGAAGCGCACGGTCTGCCGGACGTGACTCATCCAGTACGCCGCACTCGTGGCTTGCTCCGGCGTGATCCACGTGCCCGTCACATTCGACACCCAGGGCAGCTTCGGCGGATGCAGGGTAATCCGGCTGAGAACGCCCGCCAGGGGCGCGAGCACCGGGTCCATCATTGGCGAGTGAAACGCGTGCGACGTCGCGAGGCGTTTGAAAGGAATGGCGCCCGCGGCAAGTTTCCGCTCCATGACTTCAACGGCATCGAATGGTCCGGAAACGACGCACAAGCCCGGAGCGTTAACCGCCGCGAGCGCCAAATTATTGCCGGCCAAAAACGGCCTCACTTGTTCCTCCGACTGCCGTACCGCCAGCATCGCGCCAGGCGGTTGAGCCTGCATCAGGCGCCCCCGCTCGGCCACCAGGACCAGCGCATCTTCGAGCGACATCACTCCGGCGAGACACGCCGCCACGTATTCGCCGAGTGAATGCCCGATCATCGCGGCCGGGGTCACTCCCCATTCGATCCAAAGCTGCGCGAGCGCATGCTCGATCACGAACAAAGCCGGCTGGGTGTGCCGCGTTTCGCTCAAGAGCGTCGCTCCCGCCTCGTCGATCACGGCAGGAAACAAAATGACCCGCAAATCGAGTCCCAAAGGTTGACGCAAAAGCTCGCAGCAACGATCCACGTGGGCACGAAAGCCGGTCTCCGTTTCATAAAGACCGCGCGCCATGTTGATCGTCTGCGCCCCCTGACCGGGAAAGAGAAAAGCCACCTTCGGCGACCCGACTTCGGCGGGCGCCCGGTCCATACGCGGCGCAGACTTCGCGCGGAGCGCGCGAATCGCATCGGACACGTTCTCCACCATCAACGCCCGCCGGTGGGCAAACCCCTTGCGGCCGGTCTGCAAGGTGTACGCGACGTCCGCGAGACCGACTTCCGCGGTCCCATTCGCGTCCAACTGCGCCTGCAAATACTCCGCCAGATTGTTGGCGGCAGTCTCGAGCGCAGTCGGCGTTTTTGCCGACAGCACCAGCAACTGTCGCGAACGGGACGCGCTCACCGCAGCCGCCGCAGGCGCCTCCTCCAACACCACATGCGCGTTGGTCCCGCCAATACCAAACGAACTTACCCCCGCCCGCCGCGGCAACGTCGCCTGACGCGGCCATGGCCGCAGCGTGCTGTTCACGAAGAAGGGGCTAAGTGAAAAATCTATCTGAGGATTTGGTTTCTCAAAATGCAGGCTCGGCGGAATCTCCCCGTGGTGCAGGGCCAGCACCGTCTTGATGAGCCCCGCTATTCCCGCCGCGATATCGAGGTGCCCAATATTACTCTTTACGGAACCAACCGCGCAAAACGGCTTCAGGCTTTTCAGTCCAAAGGCCTTGGTCAGCCCGGCAATCTCGATCGGATCACCCAGCGGCGTACCCGTGCCATGCGCTTCGATATAGGAGATCGTCTCCGGCGCCACGCCCGCCTCGGCTTGCGCCAGCGCGATCACCTCGGCCTGCCCATCGCTGCTCGGTGCGGTGTATCCAATTTTCACGGACCCATCGTTGTTGATCGCGGTGCCCTTGATCACGGCCAGAATGTTATCACCGTCGGCCTGTGCTTCGCTCAGGCGTTTCAAGACGACAACGCCCGCGCCATCGCCCAGCACCGTCCCCGCCGCCGCCGCATCAAATGGGCGGCAGTGCCCATCGGGCGAAAGAATTCCGCCCTCCTGATGATGCTGTCCGCGGTGAGGCGGAAAGGTGATCGAAACCCCGCCCGCGAGTGCCACATCACAACGATAGCTGAGAAGATTCTGCGCTGCCAGGCACACCGCCACCAGCGAGGTCGAACACGCGGTCTGCACATTGAGACTGGGACCGCGCAGATTGAACTTATATGAAACCCGTGTCGGCACGAAGTCTCCGCTGTTCATGATCATCGACGAGAACAGCCCAAATTCCTTCACCATCTCCGGGTTCGTGAGGAGATTGGTAAACAGGTACGTGTTCAGGCTCGCGCCCGCGAAAACCCCAATCAGCCCGTCGTGTGTCTCGGGATTACAGCCGGCGTCTTCCAGCGCTTCCCACGCGCACTCGAGGAAGATGCGGTGTTGTGGATCCATGATCTCTGCCTCCTTCGGCGTCATGCCAAAGAACGCTGCATCGAACCACTCCGGTTTCTCCATGACGGCGCGGGCTTTCACATAACGCGGGTCGTCCAGGCGCGGCGGATACTCGATCGGCAGCCATTGCACCTGGTCGTCGTCGAAGAACGAAACGCACTCGCGTCCGTCCCGCAGGTTCCGCCAGAACGCCTCAACCGAGTGCGCCTGCGGAAACCGGCCTGCCATCCCGATGATGGCCACGCTTTCCTGTGGTTCGTTGGCACTCATGCGGAGAAACGTTGGAACGCGGAATCAGTCCCGCCGCATCGCAGGCGGCAGCGGCGCTGAATCCCGGACGTTGCACAATCGATCGTCATGAGGTCTCGACCGCAGCAGCACCGCGGCGACGGATGGTGAGGGCATTTTGCCGGCGACGCGTGCGTTCCTCAATCTTCGCACGGAACGGATCGTCCGCGGCCGGAGCAGACTGCTCCGCCAGAAAGGTCGCGAGCATTCGGATCGTTGGGAACTGGAAGAGTTTCAACACGGGCACGTCGATCCCGAGTGTCTCACGAACCCGATTCTGGACTTGCACCACTTGCAGCGAATGACCACCGAAATCGAAGAAGTTATCGTCCATCCCGACGCGCTCGACGTGCAGGATGTCGCGCCAGATCGCCGCCACCGAACGTTCCAGATTATTCAGCGGCGCCACGAACCCACCCTCTGCTTTCACACGACTGCCTTGCGGAGCTGGCAGCGCCTTGCGGTCAACTTTCCCATTTGGCGTCAACGGCATCTGCTCCAGCGGCACGTACACCACTGGAATCATGTGCGCGGGTAGTTTCTGTTTCAGGAAGTCACGCAACGCATTGGGCGCCGGAACCTCCGATCCGGCCGGAATGATATAAGCCGCGAGCTGCGGGTCGTCGGGATTATCCGCTCGCAGCACCACCACGGTCTGGCGGATGTCCGAATGCTGCATGAGCGCGGCTTCAATCTCTCCGAGCTCGATCCGATGCCCGCGCACTTTCACCTGGTGATCCACGCGTCCCAGAAAATCAACGACACCATCCGCCCGATAACGCACGAGGTCGCCCGTCCGGTAAATGCGACCATCCGGCCGGAACGGATCAGGAATAAACTTCTCCCGGGTGAGATCGGGCCGGCGCCAATAACCGCGAGCAACGCCATCGCCCCCAATCCAAAGCTCGCCCGGCACCCCCACCGGCACCGGCTGTTTTGTTGCGTCCAATATATATATCTGCTGGTTCGCCAGCGGCCGCCCAATATCAATGGCCCCGGTGGCACTCTCCCCCGAACGGACCGCACTGCAGGTTGACCAGATGGTTGTCTCGGTCGGGCCATACATGTTGATCACCGCACCAGGGAGTTCACTCCGGAGTTGACCAGCCAGACCCGTCGGCAGCGCCTCTCCTCCCACCAATAATGTTTGCAGCGACTTCAGCGCGTCCAAGGTCTCATCCGACCCCACCAGCACCCGGGCAAACGAGGGAGTGCACTGGAGATGCGTCACGCCGTGAAGGTGCATTTGCTCCACGAGCGAGCGCGGCTGCCTGGAAGCGCCGCCCTCCTGGGCGCGAACCCGGGACTGAAAATCGGCGCGGACGTTGTTGAGCAACTCCAAGCTCTTAAGGGTGGACTCAACCTCCACTCCGAAGTCGATCAGACACGCCACTTCATCGATCCCGATGGCACTCAGCTTCGAAAGAATCCGCCGACACGTTTCCGGCGTCCCGAGCAGACCGCATAACTCAAAATAACGATTGAAGGAAAACTCCACCAGTCCCCGGGTCTCTTCCGCGGTCAGGTTTTTCATCTCACAACCCGGATACATCGCCTGCGACAATCCCTTCAAGAGATCGGCGGAGTCCGCAAGGTAGCGGATCAACGGCTCTTTGACCGTCGCCTTCACCGTCTCGAGATCCTCACCGACAAAGGTGTGCAGCGCGATGGTGACACAACCGTCACCGTCGTAGCCCGCATCCCGGCGCGCCGTCCGGTACAGTTTGATCTTCCGCGCGAGGTCATCGAGTTCCTGACCAAGGAGGTGAGTGAGCACATTCGCTCCCATTTCTCCCGCAAGTTTGAACGTCTCGGGACTCCCCGCAGACGTCACCCACATCGGCAACTCCGCCTGCACCGGCCGCGGATGAATCGTGATCGGTACCTGATTGCCCCGACCGCCCATGAACTCAACCGCCTCCCCCCGCCAGAGCCGGCGGATGGTCGTCATGCTGCTTCGCATCAGCTCGCGGCGATCGGCAAAATTCTGCGGCTGCAGCGTAAAGTCCCGGTCGTGCCAGCCGTTCGCTACCGAGATTCCCACCCGGCCGTTCGAAAGATTATCGACCACCGACCACTCCTCCGCGACGCGTGCGGGGTGATGCAGCGGTGTGACACAACTACCCGCCCGGATCTGGACGCGTTCCGTGATCGCGGCGATCGCGGCGCTGACCACGGAGGGATTTGGATACAACCCGCCGAAGGAATGAAAATGCCGCTCCGGGGTCCACACTGCCTTGAACTCATGTGTATCCGCAAACCGGGCACCGTCCAACAAAAGCCGATAGCGGTTTCCGGCAGCAGAGCCGTCATCACTCGCAAAATAGAAAAGCGAGAAATCCATCGTCTTCGCCGCCGTCGGTGAGCGGGACGCCTGTTTCGCTTCCGCCAATCCCGGCAACTTCGCCGTATCGGACAAGAGCACGACTTTGAACCCGCGAGTCAGGGTCCAAAAAAGCTCCAGCACGGAGATATCAAACGAGATGCTCGTGACGGCGAGCCACACGCCGGGTTCCGGGCCGAGGACCTGGTCCATGCCGGCGAAGAAATTAACCACGTTGCGGTGCGTGACCATCACGCCCTTCGGATTTCCCGTCGATCCCGACGTGTAGAGCACGTACGCGAGGTGGTCGGGAGTCGGCGCAGGAACGTCCCTGGTTGCCGCATTGTCCGCGGCGCGCCGATCCGTCGGGCCCACATCCGCACGTTCCTCTTCGTCGAGGCAGATAACAGCGGCTTGGTGCGAAGGAAGCTTCGGCAAAAGGCTCAACTGCGTGATCAGCACGGGCGCCTGCGAATCCTGCAGCATGAACGCTATGCGCTCCTTCGGATAAGTCGGATCGAGCGGCACGTACGCCGCACCCGCTTTCTGGATACCGAGCAAACCAATCATCAGATCGAGCGAACGTTCGAGGCAGATCCCAACCAGCGTATCCGGACCCACCGGGTAGTCTCGCAGTTTCGCGGCCAGCGCTTCCGCCCGCGCATCCAACTCGGCATACGTCAGCTGCTCATCGTCAAATACGAGCGCAACCGCATCCGGCGTCCGTGCGACCTGCCCGGCAAAGAGCTCGGGCAGGGTTTTCTCCCGCGGATAGTTCATCGCGGTCTCGTTCCAGTCGACCAGCACCTGTTGCCGTTCGCGTCGCGTCAGCAAGGGTAGCTCCGAGAGACGAGCGTCCGGATTAGCCACCATGCCTTCGAGCACGGTTTGAAAATGACCAAGAAAGCGCTGGATGGTCTCACCCGTGAAAAGGTCGACCGCGTACTCCGCTGTAATCTCGAGTTCGCCATTCGTTTGTTCGATCGCCCAAACCGTCAAATCGGATTTCGCGGTGCCAGTATAAACAGGTTCAATACTCAGATCGATCCCGCTCAGCTTGAGCGGTGCCGTCGGCATATTCTGCAGCGCAAAATAAACCTGGCAGATCGGATCGAAACTGAGGTTTCGCTGCGGCTGCACCTTTTCCACGAGTTTCTCGTACGGCATCTCTCGATGCTCGAACGCCGCCAGTGCCATGTCCCGGACTCGCACCAGCAGCTCTCTTGCGGTGGGATCGCCCGAGAGGTTGGTGCGCATTAGAACGGTGTTGATGAAAAATCCCACCATCTCCTCCGTCTCCGCCGCATCGCGACCTGCCACCGGGGAACCCACGACGAGGTCTGTCTGCCCGGTGTAACGATGTAGCACCACATTAAAGCCCGCGAGCAACGTCATGAAGAACGTCACCCGCTGCTGCGAACTCAGCCGCTTGAGCTTCGCCACCAGATCAGATACCAGGGTGAGCTTTACACACTCTCCGCGATGCGACTGCAGCGGCGGTCGAGCGTGGTCGGCCGGCAACTCCAACAGCGCGGGTGCACCCGCAATCTGCTGTTTCCAGAAACGAACCAATTGTTCGAGCGTTTCGCCCTGCAAATAATCCCGCTGCCATTCCGCGAAATCCGCGTACTGAATCTGCGGCGCGGCCAAGCGGGGAACTTCCCCGTTCGCAAACGCTTCATAGCACGCTCCGAGTTCGCGATAGATAATCGCCATCGACCATCCGTCGGAAGCAATATGGTGCATCACCAACATCAACGCATGCTCCGTTTCCGACAGGCGGTAGATCCGCACGCGCAGCATTAGGTCGGTCTGAAGATTAAACGGCTTCTTCGCCTCCGCGGTCGCCAGGCGTTTCAACTCCGGCTCATGCAACGTGGCGGAAATCGCGGTCAAATCCGTGACCGGCAATTCCAGGTTCCATGTCCTCTTGATAACTTGCGTAGGCTCAGATCCGACCGCGATGAAGTTGGTGCGGAGTGCTTCGTGGCGAGCCACGATCTCGCCCAGCGCCAGTTCCAGCGCCCCCTCGTTGAGTGGCCCTCTGAGTCGCACGAGATAGGGAATATTATAGAGCGGCGATCCCGGCTCCATCTGCTCGAGGAACCAAAGCCGGCGCTGACCGGACGACGCTGGAATCGGACGCTCGGAGGTTTCTCCAAGGGGAGTCGCGGGCAGCAGTCCTGTCCCGTTCCGGAGGGCGTCGCCGTCGGAGCGGACCGGGTCCGAGTTGGGGTGTAGTTCGGTGGCTTCCATTTTGAGATTCAATTGGGCTTGGCGAGTTCGAGGTCCGGTTGCGAAGCCCGACGTTTGACGCGGGGCGGGGCAATCCGCGGCAGCACCGCGGCGGCAACGCGTGCCTCCACTTCGCGCGCGAACGATCCGAACGTAGGGTAATCAAACAAAACCCGCACCGGAACCCGCACCGGCAAGGCCGCGTTCAGCCGCGTGATGACCTGTGCAGCCAGAAGCGAGTGCCCGCCCACCTCGAAAAAGTTTTCTTCGCGCGTGAACATCGCCCGCCCGAGCACCGCTTGCCACGTCTTACTCACCAGTTCCTCCGCGGTCGAGATCTCGGCGCTCCCCACACTCGCAGAAACCACTCTGGCGTCCCTCCCCATTACCGGCGCGGGCAAAGCCACTCGATCGATCTTTCCATTCGGTGTCACCGGCCAGGTCGAGAGTGCCACAGCCGCGGCAGGAATCATATAGGCCGGCAACTTTCCCCGGAGGAAAGTGAGTAAATCTCCGGGCGACACCGGAACTTCCCCGCTCTTGGTTAGCGCGTAGGCGACGAGGTGAAGCTCCCCGCGTTCGTCCGGTCGGGCTACGACCAGCGCTTCGCGCACCGCGGGATGCACCTGCAGATTTGCTTCGATCTCGCCGAGCTCAATTCGACATCCGCGAATTTTCACCTGCCCGTCGATCCGTCCAAGAAATTCGAGCTCACCACCCGGCGTCCAACGGACCCGGTCTCCGGTACGATACACGCGCGCGGGGGCTGCACTGCTCTTTTCCAGAAAGATGGAAATGAACTTATCCGCGTTGAGTTCCGGCCGGTTTAAATAACCGCGAGCCAGACTCTCGCCCCCAATATACAATTCACCCGCCACTCCGATGGGCACCGGTTGGAGGGCGCGGTCCAGGACGTATGCGGTTGTATTCGCAATCGGACGACCAATCGTCGGCCGCCCACCGGCTCCGACCGCCGACACGGTCCCACACGTGGCGACAACCGCGCTTTCCGTCGGACCATAGTGATTGATGACCTCGCAGGGAAAATCTGCCGGTGGGCGGCGCTTCAGCGTGTCGCCGCCCGTCAGCAAGGCGCGTAGCACCAGGCCCGGCGGCCACGGTTCATTCATCACCGCCTCCGCGAGGGGCGTCGGGAGAAACGAGAGCGTAATTTTGTTCGCCGCCAACCAGCTCCATAACAACGCGGGCGAGAGGCGCGTCTCCTCATCCGGAATGTGCACGCTCGCGCCCGCGGTGAGATAGGGCCAGATCTCCCAGACAGACGCATCGAACGCCGGACTGGCAAGCTGCGTCGCCCGATCGTCACTCGAAACCTGATACGCCCCCTGATGCCACGTCACCAAATTGAGCAGAGCCCGATGCTCAATCTGCACGCCTTTCGGCTGCCCGGTGGACCCCGATGTATAAATGATATAGGCCAGATCAGTCGCGTCCGCCTCACTCGATGGGTTCGTGTCCGACTCTCCCGCAAAGGCCGCGCTATCGGCGGTCACTTCGAGCACGGTGAGCGGCAACGCCATCGAGGGCAAAGCGCCAGGCGCGCGTGCCTGCACCAGCAACACCGAAGCGCCGCAGTCCTCCAGTTGAAAAGCCAGCCGCTCCGCGGGGTAATTCGGGTCCAGCGGCACAAACGCACCTCCTGCTTTCAGGACCGCCAGCCACGCGACCAGCATCTCCGCCGATCGCTCCATGCCCACCGCCACCGGCGTTCCCCGCGTGACGCCCGCGTCCAGCAGGCGGTGAGCGAGTCGATTGGCCCGGGTATTCAATTCACCATAGGTCAGCGCTGTGGCGGCATCGCTAACCGCCAGTCGGTCCGGCGAAGTGCGCGCATGCGCTTCGACCAAGGCATGGATGCATTCACTACGTGGATACGTGGCCGACGTCCGGTTCCATTCCACCAGCAGGAACCGGCGCTCCGCGGCCGACAAAATCGGAAGATCCGCGACCCGATCGGTGGCGTCGGCGGCCAGCGCCTCGATCACAGTGCGAAGGTGTCCCAGCACCCGCGCGACGCTGGCTCCTTCGCACCGGCCCGGGTCATAGAAACAGCGGGTTGTCAGGGTCGTGCCCGCAGACACGTCGATGGCCAGGGGGTAACTCGGGCGGCTGCGCACCTCGAAGCGGCGCGTCGCCCATTTTCCACCCAAGTCCGCGAGGGTTTCATCCCACGAGGGCTCTTGATAATTCAGCACGGTTTCGAAGAGCGGGCTCCCTGCCTTGATCTCGCTCCATTGCTGTACACGGGTGAGCGGCGTGTGTTCATAAGGCCGCATCGCCACCCATGCTTCGCGCAGAGTTTTCAACCAGGTCGCAACCCGGAGTCCCGGGGTGAACCGGCAGCGGACCGGCACGGTATTGATCAACACGCCGAGCATCGTATCCGCGTTCGCCACGGGAACGTGGCGTCCCGCCCGCAAGGCTCCAAACACCACGTCGTCTTCTCCGGAATGGCGGCTGAGCACCACAGCCCACGCCGCCTGCACCAGGGTATTAACAGTGACTTCATAGCGCGCCGCGACGCTGCGCAGGCGCGTCGTGGTGGCGACCGGCAGGCGAAACATCAGTTCGCGACCCGCGTTTACCGATTCGCCGTCTTCCAGAACCGTTCGTGCGCCCGGCAAGAGCGTCGGAGTCGTGAAGCCGTTGAGGTGGTTGCGCCAGAATCGCCCGGCGCCCGATCCAACACCTGAGCCGGCCGCATTGCCGGTCTGCAGCCATTCGATAAATGTGCGGTATGCAGGTGCCGGCGGCAGGCGCAACGGGTCTTTCGCCAGCAGGGCCTCATGCCGCTCCAGCACTTCGCGAAAGAGCAGGGCCATCGAGCGCGCATCGAGGAGCAGATGATGATACGTCGCAACAAACCAGGTGTGGTCCGAGCCGGCCCGGAACAACGCGACGCGCAGCAACGGAGCATCGAGCGTCGGAAACCCATGCTGCCGATCCCACTCCAGATAAGCCTCGAGCGGCAGCCGGGCGGCGCGATCGTCTTCAAATTCCGCATAATGAAACGGCAGCGGAACGGTTCCAGGCGAACCCACGTGCTGTTGGGGCTCCCCTCCTTCGGTCCAGGAAAATCCGGTACGCAGCATGGGCTGCCGATCCATCACCTCGCTCCACGCCTGCGCGAAGCGCGCCGGCGCGATCGCTTCGTTCAGCTCACCGATGACCTGTTGGACATCGACGCTGCGCGAACCTTGCAGGGCATGATATAACATGCCCTGTTGGAGCGCAGAAAGGGGATAGACGTCAGCACCCCTTTCGAAGGTAGCTCTCGCTTGGTGGACCATTCGCCACGGAGTGTAACCCGGCAGGTGAACGCCAAAAAGTGGGTCTTGGCCCCAGAAGCGATGCGGGTTGGCCCTCGCGCGCCAAAATCGGAAGGGTCTGCCCCCATGTTCAAGCCGGGCTAAATGGCGTTCACTGCAGGCATGAACTCCGCATTGGCCGCCATGCTAAAGGCTGCTCTCGACCCAAGCGACCCAAGCCATGCGCCCGCATTCGTTCCCAGCGCTGCGGCGCCCGCCGGCCCGTTGCCCGTGGCGGTCCTCGGCGTGCCCTTCGATTCGCTCACGATCCCGGAAGCGATTCGGCGCATCGACGCGATGATCGCCTCGCAACGTACCCACTATGTGGTGACAGCGAATGTGGACTTCCTCGTGCAGGCGCATCGTGACGTCGAATTGCGGCGCATCCTGCTCGATGCTGATCTCGTTCTCTGCGACGGCACTCCCCTCGTCTGGGCGTCCCGCTGGCTCGGCAATCCCCTGCCCGAACGCGTGGCCGGTTCCGATCTGGCTCCCGCGTTGCTCCAATCAGCCGCGGAAAAAGGACATCGGGTCTTTCTGCTCGGCGCCGCAGACGGTGTCGCTGCCGCCGCCACCGAACGCCTTCAACAGCAGGATCCACTTCTCCAGGTCGTGGGCCATTATGCGCCACCTTTCTCGGCCCTGCTCGAGATGAACCATGACGAGATTCTTCGTCGCGTCCAAGCGGCAAGGCCCGACATCCTCCTCGTCTCCTTTGGCTGTCCGAAACAGGAAAAATGGATCGCCATGCACCATCGAGCGTTGGGGGTACCCGTGACCATTGGCGTGGGGGCGACGCTGGATTTTCTGGCCGGCAGGAAAAAACGCGCTCCCCGCTGGATGCGGCGCACGGGCACCGAATGGTTCTACCGTCTCGCGCAGGAGCCGCGGCGCCTGTATAAACGTTACGCCTGGGATGTCGTGTACTTCGCTCCCCTGTTGGCGCAACAATGGTGGAGGCTTCGGACTCGTCCCCATGCCGCATCCCGGGCGCAAGAGCTTCCGTTGAAGAACCCCCGCTGGCGAGCGGTCGACGCGGGCACCCATCTCACCCGGGCCGCGCTCCGTGGGCAGTCCGACTTCTGGCGCGAACTTCAAACATCCGGCCAACACTGCCTCGTCGACTGCGCCCATCTGCAAAGCATCGATGCCACGGGAATCGCCTTCCTGCTGCGCTGGCGTACTTTGCTCCAGAGGTGCAACCAGCAACTCGTGCTCCTCGCACCATCCCAGGCGATTCGCCGGATACTCAGCCAGCTTAAACTCACCGATCACTTCTCGGTCGCCGACAACGAGGCGACCGCGAGACAGAAGAGTGAGCGGCTCTTCACCCGCTGCGTCCTCGTCCGCCGGGGCGAAACCCGCTCCCTCGCCTGGTGCGGCGAGATTGTCGCCGCGAACGCCGATGAAGTTTGGCATCTGAGCCTGAGCCACTTCCAGACGTTCACCGATCACGCGACCACGTTGATCATCGTCGACCTTGCCCAACTTCGGTTCATCGACAGTTCCGGCGCTGCCCTGATGCTACGATTGAAACGATGGACGCAGTCCCGGCACGTGGAGGTTCTGTTCTCAAATCCACAGGAGAATGTCCGGCATGTCCTCCGGCTCACCGCTCTCGATCATCTGCTCCTGGAAGGCGGACAATGATGCATGTCCCAGAAAACCGGATACCGTGGCAATGAGAATCGGAATTACGACCTCCGTCATCCAGCACGGCAAGTCGGGCGTCGGGCAGTACGTGCTCGCTCTGGTTCGCGCGCTGCTGACGAGCGCACCCCGCTATGAGTTTACGCTGTTTGTGTTGGAGCAAGACGTTCCGCTGTTCGATTTCGTTGGCGACCGGATGCACCTTGTAACGGTGCCCGAGCGGTTTCGCCCGGCGCTCCGCAATATCGTCTGGCATCAGTTCACTCTGCCAGGATTGGTGCGGGAGCTCGGCTTGGAGGTGCTGCACGTCCCAAGTTATCGACGCATGCTGTGGAGCCGGCCTTGTGCGCTGGTCGCCACCATCCATGACCTGGCCCCGTTCCGGCTACCCGGGAAATACGACTTGGCGCGCATGCTGTATGGTCGAGTGGCGGTGCGTCACCTGGCCCACCGGCAGGATCGGATCGTGGCGGTCAGTCACGAAACCGCCACGGACATCCAGCGCTTTTTCCGCGTGCCGGCCTCAGGCCTGAGCGTCATTCGTAACGGCTTAAATCACGAACGCTTCACTCCGACGGGCCATGACGAAGCGGTGACATGGGTGGCGCAACACCACGGTTTGCGGCCGCCTTTCTTTCTGTACGTTGCGCGACTGGAACATCCCGCGAAGAATCACGCGCGCCTCATCGCCGCCTTTGACCGTTTTAAGACCGAAGCACCGTCGCCGTGGCAACTCGTGCTCTGCGGCAGCGACTGGCATGGCGCGGACGTCGTCCACGAACGCGTGCGCCGATCTCCCTTTGCGGCGGATATTCACCTACCGGGATTTGTACCCGATGGGGATCTCGCAAACTGGTATCGAGCCGCCTCGGTTTTTGTTTTCCCTTCGCTCTTCGAGGGGTTCGGCCTTCCCCCGCTCGAGGCGATGGCATGCGGTTGTCCCGTCCTCGCATCCGCCATCGGCGCGGTCGCCGAAGTGTGTGGCGAAGCCGCCCTCCTCGCCAACCCTGAGGACGTCGATGATCTCACGCGGCAGCTGCGCCACGTGGCGGAAGACCCGGCGCTACGGAACCGCCTCCGCGCTGCCGGATTGAGGCGCGTCCGGCATTTCGACTGGCACACCACCGCGACGGCCATGCTGGAGGTCTACGAGCGCGCGGCCAGGGAACTGCGTCACCCGGGGTTGAAACAATCCGGCGCCAGAGCCGCCGGATGATCCGTCCTCCAAACCGTTGGTCTATGCCAAACCTTTACGCCACCGCCTTCCCTCCCTTCCGCTCAGACCCCGAAACCTTTTCGCTGCCCAAACAAGACTGTCATTAAAATCTGGTTACGCCCGCCGACCCGATCCGTAGCGCAGACCAGGAGGGCTCGCCCACCTTTGTTTACGGTCTGGACCTACTATAGTATCGGACTGAACAGGTCTATTCTGGCCCCGGTTGCGCACCAAACACCTTTCCCCCCAACTGTTTTATTAAGTGAAGAAGGAGATCCGCATTCTATTGATTGAAGACGTCGCAGCCGACGTGGTTTTGATAAATCACGAGCTGCGCTCCGGCGGACTCGCATTCTCGGCGGCACCCGTCGCCACCCGTGACGAATTTCTGCACGAACTCAGGCAACAGCCACCGGATATTATCCTGTCTGACCACGGTCTTCCGGAGTTCGACGGATTCACCGCCCTCGCCATTGCCCGAGAGCACTATCCCGATATCCCGTTTATCTTCGTCACCGGCTCCATGGGTGAGGAGTTGGCTATCAATTCGCTGCGGGACGGAGCGACCGACTACGTTTTGAAATCCCGAATGTCGAATCTCGTGCCCGCCGTGCAACGCGCACTGCACCTGGCGCACGAGCGAACCACGCGAAGACAAGCCGAGCGGGATCTGCGCGAAGGTGAGGAACGCTTCCGTCTGCTGATCAGCGGGGTCAAGGACTACGCCCTATTTATGCTCGACCCGAACGGCCTCATTTCGAGTTGGAATGCCGGAGCCGAACTCGTGTTGGGCTACTCCGATAGCGAGGTCATGGGCCAGACCTTCGCACGCTTTTATCTTCAGAAAGATCGCACTGAAGGGCGACCGGAACACGATCTGCAGATCGCCACCACGGCCAACCGCTTCGAGAGCGAGGGCTGGCGAATGCGAAAGGACCAAAGCCCGTTCTGGGCGCATGTGGATATCCGCAGTCTGCGCGACGAGAGCGGCCAGCTCAGAGGTTTCACCCAGGTGACTCGCGACGTCACCGAGCTTATGCGCTATGAAGAGTCGCTGCGGTGGAGCGAGGAACGTTACCGACAACTTGTCGAGTTGAGTCCGGAAGGGTTGCTGGTCCTGATGGCCGGGCGGATTTCTTTTATTAATACGGCCGGGGGTAAACTCCTGGGGGCTGAAGAGGTGGGGAACGTGCTCGGACGCTCGTTGCTGGAGTTCATCCAGCCCGCCGCCCGCGAATCCCTCGAACGGCGTCTCGCCGGGATCGATGTCGGTCACAATGAAGTTGCGGCGGAACCAGGTACGGTGGATACCGCTGCGGTGGATTCAACTGGAAGGAATCCGCCTGCCTTCGTCGAGGCCACCCTCCTGCGCTCCGATGGAACGCAGGCGATGGTCGAGATGGCTCTGACTACGATCACGTTCGAGGGCAGTCCCGCGGTGCAGGTGATGCTCCACGACGTGACTGCCGCCCGAGCCGCAGCGGTAGCTCTGCGCGAGAGCGAAGCGCGCAAGACCGCCATCCTGGAAACCTCGCTTGATGCGATCGTTTCGATCGACCATCACGGCGTCATTCGCGAATGGAATCCCGCGGCGGAACGAATTTTCGGCTACGCCCGTGAGCAAGCCCTGGGCCACCGGCTCGACTCGCTGATTGTCCCCGCGGCGACGACTGAGAAATATCTGCCGGGGCTGGCGGATTACCTCATGACGGGGGTCGGCAGCCTCATCGGCCGGCCGATTGAGATTCTGGCGCGGCGAGCCAATGATGAGGAGTTTCCGATCGAACTCGCGTTGACCCAGATTCCGGCGAGCGAGCCGCCGACGTTCACCGCGTTTATGCGCGACATCACCGATCGCAAAGCGGCCGATGAAGCCCTGCGCCGCAGCGAATCGCGCAAGGCCGCAGTATTGGAAACTGCGTTGGACGCCATCGTGTCGATCGACAGCGAGAACAAGGTGATCGAGTGGAATCCGGCCGCTGTAAGGATTTTTGGATACAGTCGGGAGCTCGCGATGGGCCGCGACATGGCCGGGCTGATCGTGCCCCGTTCAAATCTGGAAGTGCGTCGCAAAGGCCTCGCCCGTTTTCTCCAATCGGGTCGGGGACGAATGCTCGGACATCGGATCGAAGTGATGGCGATGCGGGCGAACGGCGCCGAGTTTCCCGTGGAGCTCACGGTGACAAAGATTCCCGGGGAGGATGGCCCTCCGGTGTTCACCAGCTTTATCCGCGACATCACCGACCGAAGGCGCACCGAGGAAGCTCTGCGCAAGAGCGAGGAGCGCTTTCGCCTTCTGGTGGAAGGCGTGGAAGACTACGCGATCTATATGCTCGATACGCACGGTCGGATCACGACGTGGAACGCCGGGGCGGAGCGCATCGAAGGCTACCGGGCGCAGGAAATTATCGGACGCCGCTTTCATCGCTTCTACACGACGGAGGATGCGGAGCGGAAGAAGCCAGACCAGGCGCTCGCGGTGGCCACGGCCGAGGGACGTTTTCACGATGAACGCTGGCAGGTGCGCAAAGACGGAGCACATTATTGGGCAAGTTTCGTCATCACGGCCTTACGGGATGAGAGTGGAAAACTCACGGGATTTTCCGCGATCGCGCGCGACGTC
This sequence comes from uncultured Opitutus sp., assembly GCA_964450575.1. Lineage (GTDB taxonomy): Bacteria > Verrucomicrobiota > Verrucomicrobiia > Opitutales > Opitutaceae > ER46. The sequence continues at coordinate 5,038 of CAYVDZ010000001.1, read as the reverse complement.
ACCACGCGCAAGCACGCGGAGGACGAGATCCGCCGGCTGAACACAGAACTCGAGGCCCGCGTCCAGGAGCGCACTGCGGAACTGCAGGCAGCGTACCATGAAATGGAGGCGTTTTCGTATTCAATTTCCCACGACCTCCGGGCGCCGTTGATTCACATCGCGGGTTTCGTGGACATGTTAAAGAACGACCTCGGATCGAAATTGGATGAGAAGAGCAGCCGCCACCTCCAGACAATCTGCGATTCATCGGAGAACATGGGGCGCATGATCGCGGACCTCCTGACGTTCTCGCGGATCGGGCGCGCCGAACTGCACAAGGTGCGTTTCAATATCGGGGATACGGTCCGCGAAGTCCGGCGGGATCTGCAGGCGCAGATGCAAGGCCGGACCATCACGTGGATTGTGCCCGAGTTGCCCGACGTGTTCGGTGATCCGTTCCTTCTCCGCCAGGCGATCTTCAACCTTCTCTCCAACTCCGTGAAATACACCCGCAATCGCGTGGAAGCCCGGATCGAGTTATCCGGGGAAACGACGGACAAGGAGCACATCGTTGCGGTCCGCGACAACGGAGCCGGATTCGACATGAAATATTACTCGAAGCTATTCGGGGTGTTTCAACGCCTGCATTCCGCCAGCGAGTTTGAAGGGACCGGCATCGGGCTCGCGAATGTCCGGCGCATCATCCAGCGCCATGGCGGGCGGACGTGGGCCGAAGGAGTGGTCAACGCAGGCGCCACGTTTTACTTCACCTTGCCGGTCATCACTGAAGACCCATGAGCTTGTCAGGAAAATTCATCCTGCTGGCGGAAGACGACCCGGTGGTCGCGGAGCTGGTGCTGCACACCCTCGCGACGCACAATCCGGCACCGCGCGTGGTGCATGTGCGGGATGGCGTCGAGGCGTTGGATTTTCTCTATTCGCGTCATCAGTTCCAATACCGGGAACCGGGGAGTCCAACCATGGTGCTTCTCGACGTAAAGATGCCCAAGGTCGACGGGTTGGAAGTTCTGCGAAAGATGAAGGGCGATGAGCAGTTGAAATCGACTCCGGTGATCATGCTGACGTCCTCGCAAGACGAACGCGACGTTCGGGAAAGTTACCTGCTCGGCGCCAACGCGTACGTGGTCAAACCGGTGGAGTTTCGGCGGTTTGCCTACATCCTGCAGCACTTGGAAACGTTCTGGCTCGAAATCAATCATCCGCCGCCACACGAGCACCGTGCGCCGATCGGCGCTCCTCTCCCTCATGAGTGATCAAGGAAGCCAGTTGTCTCCACCGGCGGATCACACTCCGGTGTCCGGTCCCCCGACCTCTCAGGCAAACCTCGAGCCGCCGGCGCCACCCGCCGAGCTGCGCATCCTGCTGCTCGAGGACAACGCGCCTCATGCCGAACTGGTGGAACATTTCCTGCGGGAGAGCGGGCTACTCTTCAACCTCGCGCGAGTGGAAACGCACGCCGGGTACATCGAACAACTCGAGCAGCACCCACCGGATATGATTCTTTCCGACTACGCGTTGCCCTCATTCGACGGTTATGCCGCCCTCGCCATCGCCAAGGAGAAGGTGCCGAACATCCCGTTCATCTTCGTCACCGGCACAATGGGTGAAGAGGTGGCCATTGAGACCCTGAAGAATGGCGCCACCGACTATGTTTTAAAAACGCGGCTCGGCCGGCTTGGTCCAGCGGTCCACCGCGCCTTGCGCGAGTCGGCGGACCGCCGGGAACGCCAGCGCGCGGAAGACAAACTGCGCAAGTCGCTCGATCAACTGCGCGCGTTGTCCAACTATCTTCAATACGTCCGCGAAGAGGAGCGCACGCGGATCGCACGCGAGGTTCACGATGAACTTGGCCAGGCGCTCACCGGGCTGAAACTGGATCTCTCCTGGCTCGCCACCAAACTGGCCGCCCGCAATCGCGAACCCGTGCAGGAGAAGATCAGGACGATGACCGATCACATCGACGAGACCATTCAGACCGTGCGGCGTATCGCGACCGAACTCCGGCCCGGGATCCTCGACAGCCTCGGGCTGATCGCCGCGCTCGAGTGGCAGGCGAACGAATTCCAGTCACGCACGGGCATTCCTTGTGTCGTCACCACGACCGTGGCGGACACGCTTTGGGACCAGCAGTTCTCCACCGGCGTTTTTCGCATTTTCCAGGAGACTTTGACCAACGTGATCCGGCACACGAAGGCGACTCGGGTGGATGTCGCTTTTGCCGAAGAGGGTGACAGTCTGGTGCTGACCGTAAGGGACAACGGACGTGGTATTTCAGAAGAGGAGATCGCGAACACGCGCTCGATTGGCCTGGTTGGCATGAGAGAGCGCGCGCGGTTAATCGGGGGGGACCTGGTGCTTCAAGGGGCGCCCGGCCGCGGTACGACCGTCACGTTGCGCGTGCCCCTCAATCGCATCGCGAAGCAAACAGCTTATTGAAACGGGAAGACGTATCCGCGGTCTACGACGCATGTTCCCGGTTCTCTCCCTGTCCCCTGCTCCGTATGAAAATCCTCATCACTGACGATCATGCGGTCGTGCGGCAGGGCTTGAAACAGATCCTGGCGGAAGCCTTCACCCGCGCGGAATTTGGGGAAGCCGCCAGCGCGCAGGAAGCCATTGAGCGAGTGTGGAAAGAAAACTGGGATGTGATCGTACTCGACATCACAATGCCGGGACGGAGCGGGCTGGAGGTCTTGAAGGAGATCAAGAAGTCCCGGCCCAAACTTCCGGTGCTCGTGCTGAGCATGCACCCTGAGGACCAATTCGCGGTTCGTCTTTTAAAGATCGGCGCTTCCGGATACATGACAAAAGAAAGCGCGCCCAACGAACTCGTCGGAGCGGTCAAGAAGGTCATCGCCGGCGGGCGCTACGTCAGCCCGGCGCTCGGAGAGAAGATGGCTTCATATTTATCGGTGGACGTTCAGACCCCTCCGCACGAACGACTGTCCGACCGTGAGTTTCTCGTCTTGCGCCAGATCGCGTCCGGCAAAACTCCGACGGCGATCGCCAAGGAACTGAACCTCAGCGTGAAAACAATCAGCACGTATCGCATGCGAATTTTGGAAAAAATGAGCATGGCAAACAACGCCGAGCTCACGCACTACGCGATTCAGAACCAGCTGGTTTGACCCGACGCGTCTCATCCCGGCCGATCTACCATCGACCAGTTTCATGTCGCATATGCGACATGAAACTGGTCGATGGCGACTGACGGGGGCCAATCGGCGACACAAGAAATGGGAGCGGTTCTGATCACTTTGATATAGTGAACTGCATACAAAACGTCGACTCTCGTTCGACCAGGGAAATACACCCGTCCTGAACGGCGCGGCGCGCGCAGGCCATTCGGATTCCGGAGCGGGGCTGGCGATCCGGCCAGGAAGCGGCTGGAACCAGCCTGGGGCGGGTAGGATCTGCGCGAACGGCCGATACAAACGCTCCGCAGCCGCCCGGAGCAAGGCCGCGCGGTGCTTCGATGGGTGCCGCTCCGACCAAAACGATGTCGCATATGCGACATCGTTTTGGTCGATCCGGTGAGGCGGAGTTTCGGATCCCGGCCCTTAGCCCGGTGCCGAGGTCAGGCCCCAGTGCGATGTAGGTTTTCACCCACTGTTTGCCGGATGAGGTGCACCGTAGGATCGGGCCAAGCGCAACCGGCTCCTCCTCAATTCCCCCTTTACATGAATGGTCCCAACGGTCACTCGACCCACCACGCCGATACGGAAGGCTTCAGCAACACCGCGCGCGACTATGATCGCGGGCGGGGCGGCGCGATGTCGCGCCGCCGCGCGGCGACGCCGGGTGGTCCCGGGACGGGCGCATCTGCGGCAGCAAAGCCAGCGTTCTCCGTCGATGCCGGTTCACTCCTGCGCCCTGCTAGCCGGCGCTGGCCTTGGCTTTTTATCGGTGCGCTGCTCGGAGCCGCCGCCGGCGTCGCCCCCGGCCTTTGGTTATGGAAAACTGGATACAGCGCGACGGCTCAAATCGTGCGTTACGATCCCCCCGTCGCCAGCGACGCCTACCGCCCCCAACCCCTCGGCGGCCACACCCTTATCGGGATGCTCGAATCTCCCGAGATCCGCCGACGCGCTGCGGAACATCTCGAGCGCCCCGTCGCCGAACTAGGCCCGGTGAAGATTGTGCCGCAGCGACAAAGCGAGATTGTCACCATCCTCGCCACCGGGTCCGAACCCAAGGCGGCGGTGGAGCTCGCCAATGCGTTTAACCGCGCCGTGATCGAGTTCACCCAGGATTACCAACGCCAGGAAGCCATCGAGGCCGATGTCTACGTCGCCCAACACCTCAAGGACACCGAGGCCGATCTTGCCAACGCCCTCAAGACCGTGAAATCAGGGGCACTTTCCACCGCGCTGCTTACGGGCGCGAATGGATCCCCCATCATCGTATCCGGCCGAAGACTCGAACAGATCCGAGCCGAGGAAGACGAACTCGCCACGCTGCTGAGCCGTTATACTGACATTCATCCCCTCGTAAAACAGCAGCGGCTGAAGATCGCCGCCATGAAGGCGCAACTTTCGGCCGGCATGAACGGGGGATCCGGCACCAGTCCGGCAGATGGGATCGGTGGCAATCGCGGTGCAGGAAATATGTCCTCCCCAGACAGCGTCACGCGCGAAGAGGGCGAGGTCGCGCTTTTCAATGTGCGGCAATACGAGAACTTGCGTTCCCAACTCGTCGCACGCCAACGCGCGATCAACCTCTTCAAGGCCAATCCCCCGGGGACCTTTCGGGTCATGCAGGCGGCTTCCATGGACACCATCGCCGTTCACGAACCGTGGTTGAAGGTCGGGCTGCTCGCTGTGTTCTGCGGCATGCTGGGCCTCCTCGTCACCGGTGGCGAAGTCCTGCGTCGTGAGTTTTTCGATACGCGTCTCAAGACCGGGGCGGATGTCACTCGCGTCACCGGACTGCCGGTCCTCGCCACGCTCGGCGACATTCGCCAGATGTCAACGGCGGAGCGCGAGAGTTGGTCGTTCCGCAGCTGGATCGCGCTGCAGGACCGCCTCGCCTATTCCCC